>DBGFLV010000227.1:0-5531 GCA_048528425.1 Oxalobacter sp.
GCGATTTGCTCGATCAACTGACGTGCCAGCATTTGTTTGCTGCCGTGCGGCAATTCCATAAGACCGGTCTCGTCAAACAGGGTCAGCGTGTTGTCGTCTTTGCCGAAAGTTTCGTGACCGATGTTGCCGACTAAAAGCGGAATGCCTTTTTTCAACCGTTTTTCTTCGGCATGCTGTTTCAGTTTTTCGGATTCGGCCGCAAATCCAACGCAGTAGGGCGGATCGGGCAGTGCCGCGATAGAAGCTAAAATGTCGGGATTTTCAGCGAACTCCAAAGTTGGGACGTCGCCGTTTCGGTTTTTCTTGATTTTCTGGGTGCTGGCATTGGCGATTCTCCAGTCGGCTACGGCAGCAACCGAAATGAAAACGTCCTGTTTGCTGATGTGGGACATGACCGTATCTCGCATTTGAATGGCGGTGACGACATCAATGCGGGTTACGCCGTAAGGAGTTTCCAGGGCAGTAGGGCCCGAAATCAGCGTGACGGACGCACCGGCTTCGCGCGCGGCACGGGCAACGGCATAGCCCATTTTGCCGGAAGAACGGTTGGTAATGCCCCGTACCGGATCGATGGGTTCGAAAGTCGGCCCAGCGGTGACGAGCACTTTCCGGTTTTTCAGCCACTTCGGCTGGAGAGCGGCAATGACTTCTTCGGAGAGTTGTGCCGGTTCCAGCATACGGCCGTCACCGATTTCACCGCAAGCCTGATAACCTGAAGCAGGGCCGGCGATGCCGACTCCGTCGGCTTTCAACTGGTCGACATTGCGTTGCGTTGCCGGTTTCTTCCACATTTCCGCGTTCATGGCGGGGGCGACCAGAAACGGGACGTCTGACGGCCGTGCCAGACACAGGGTCGACAGCAGGTCGTCGCAAAGACCGTGGGACAGTTTGGCCAGAAAATCCGCTGAACAAGGCGCAATGACGATCATATCGACCTGACGCGTCAGGTCGATATGAGGCATGTTGTTTTCGAGGCGCGCATCCCACGGGTCGGTGAAAACAGCGTGTCCCGTCAAGGCTTGCATCGTGATCGGCGTAATGAATTTTTGAGCTCCTTGCGTCATGACGACCTGAACGGAGGCCCCTTCCCGAATCATGGCGCGGGCGAATTCCGCTGATTTGTAACAGGCAATGCCCCCTGTCAATCCCAGTAAAATCTTTTTGCCGGACAAATCCATAGTTTCTCCAGAGTCGGTAATAAAGTCGTGACGCTCACGATTTTTTGTTGACCCGTTTTAATTCGTCAATGATAAACAGCACAGCGCCGACCGTGATACCGCAATCGGCAATGTTGAACGTTGGCCAGTGCCATCCAAAAGCGTGTACATCCAGAAAGTCGATGACGTGGCCGTACAGGGAACGGTCGATCAGATTCCCGACGGCGCCTCCCAGAATCAGGGCCAGAGACAGGCAAAACAGTTTCTGGTGAGCGTTACGTCTTAAAAGATAAACGATGAAAACAATCGCGGCCACACTGACAGCAGCAAAAAAGTAACGTTGCCAGCCGGTCTGTGACGCCAGAAAACTGAAGGCAGCGCCTTGATTGTAGACAAGGATCAGATTGAAGAAAGAAGTCAGTCTGATTGATTGCCCGTAACTCAACACGTGCGAAATCCAGATTTTGCTGAGTTGGTCAAGGAGTACCACCAGAATGGCAATGCCCAGCCAGGGCAATATGCTAGCGTTGTTTTTGTAATAAAGGTTTCCGGTTGCCATAGTGATTCACAAATCAATGTCTCCAGCCCACTGACCAGGCCGGAGACCAAAAGGATGGATTACACGAATTCGCGTTCTTCACCGCTACCGAACAGATTGGTGACGCAACGTTCACAAATCAGCGGGTGAGCGGGATCGGTGCCGACGTCGCTACGGTAATGCCAGCAGCGTTCGCATTTCTGATACGTGGAGGGTTTGACTGTAATGGATTCCTCGTTCTCGTCTGCCACTTCGATGACATTAGCCTGGGACGTGATCATCAAAAACTTGAGGTCGCCCCCCAAACTGTTCAGCAACTTGAATTTTTCACCGCTGGCTCGAATGTCGACTTCCGCTTGCAGCGAAGAACCGATCTGGCCATCTATACGGACTTCTTCCAGCCGTTTCATGACCTCTGCCCGAATAGCCTTCAGTTTGCCGTACTTGTCCTGCAACGCTTTTTCATCGCCGATTTCAGGAAACGTATAAGCCGTTAACGTGAAAAGTGTTTCATCGCTCGCTTCGTATTCTTCCCGACTGGCAAAGGCGGCCCAGGCTTCTTCCATCGTGAAAGACAGGATCGGTGCCATCAGACGCAAAAGCGAGTGCGTGATGTGCCATAACGCAGTCTGAGCCGAACGGCGCGCTTTAGAAACGGTACCGGACGTATAAAGCCGGTCTTTCAGAATGTCCAGATAAAGACTGCCCAGTTCTTCGGAACAGTACGTTTGCAATTTCGCGACAACCGGATGAAATTCGAACTTGTCGTAATGACCCATGATTTCGTTTTGTAGCGATTTCATGGAAACCATGGCATACCGGTCGATCTCCATTAGTTCGTCAATGGGGACGGCGTCTTTTTGTGGATCGAAGTCGGCGGTGTTGGCCAACAGGAAACGCAGGGTGTTACGGATACGGCGGTACGCTTCGGTGACGCGTTTTAATATTTCGTCCGAAATGGACAGTTCACCGGAATAGTCGGTAGAAGCGACCCAGAGTCGCAAAATGTCGGCACCGAGCGTGTCGAACACTTTTTGTGGAGAAATGACGTTGCCCAATGACTTCGACATTTTCTTGCCTTCCCCGTCGACGACAAATCCGTGCGTCAGGAGTGTCTTGTACGGAGGACAACCGTCCAGCATGGATGAGGTCAAAAGCGAGGAATGGAACCAGCCCCGGTGCTGATCGGAACCTTCCAGATACAGATCGGCTGGAAAGCGCAGCTCACGAGCATGAGAACCCCGCAAAACCGTGAGATGGGTTGCGCCCGAATCGAACCAGACGTCCAGGGTGTCCCGGTTTTTTTCGTACTGGTTGGCCTCTTCTCCGAGCCATGTTTCGGGATCGAGCGTTTGCCAGGCTTCGATACCTTCTTTTTCGACCCGTTTGGCGACTTCTTCCAGGAGTTCGAGCGTTCTCGGATGCAGTTCCCCCGTTTCCTTATGGACGAAAAACGCCATCGGAACGCCCCACTGGCGCTGGCGTGACAACGTCCAGTCGGGACGGTTGGCGATCATGCCCTGAAGTCGCGCTTTGCCCCAGTCCGGATAAAACGTCGTCTGTTCTACGCCTTTCAAAGCCGTTTCACGGAGTGTCATGTCCGTGTCGTTGGGTTTGACGTCCATGCCTGCAAACCATTGCGATGTCGCCCGGTAAACGATCGGAGTCTTGTGACGCCAGCAATGCATGTAGCTGTGCGTGACCATGTCGAGATTGAACAGCGTGCCCGCTTCCTGCAACGTATTGCAAATCAACTTGGACGCGTCCCAGATCATCATGCCCCCGAAAAGCGGCAGACTCGAGGCATAATGGCCGTTGCCCATGACCGGGTTTAAGATGTCGTCGTCTTTCACCCCATGTGCCTTGCACGACAGAAAATCGTCTACCCCGTAGGCCGGTGCGGAGTGGACGATACCGGTACCGGTGTCTAACGTCACGTATTCTTCCGCGTAAACCGGTGACAGGCGGCGGTAACCTTCGTGGGCGTCGTACAGAGGATGTCTGAAGCGGATGCCCTCGAGTTTCGAGCCTTTGGCTCTGGCCAGGATGTTCCAGACCTCGAGGCCGTAACGCTTCTGAAGCAACGTACGCCCCACTTCGGAAGAAGGCATTTTCGCCCGTTCGTCAGCGACGATCAAAAGTCCCTTTTCCGTTTCGACCAGAGCGTAATCGAAATCGGGATGAACGTTTAAGGCTTGATTGGCCGGGATCGTCCAAGGCGTTGTCGTCCAAATGACGGCGTATCCCGTGGATAAGGGGAGATGGTCTAGGCCGAAAGCGGCGGCGACTTTTTCCGGTTCGGCAAAAGGAAATCCGACGTCGATCTCCGGATCGCGCCGGTCCTGGTATTCCACTTCCGCTTCAGCCAGAGCCGATCCGCAATCGAAACACCAGTTGACTGGCTTTAATCCCCGGAAAACATATCCTTTTTCCAGCAAACGGGCCAGCGCGCGGATTTCGTTGGCTTCGTTGGCATAGTTCATCGTCAGGTAAGGGTTGTCCCAGTCACCCAGAACACCCAAACGGATGAAATCCTTTTTCTGTCGCTCGACCTGTTCTTTCGCGTAAACGCGGGCTTTGGCCTGGACTTCGGTGGCCGAGAGGTTTTTTCCGTAGCGTTTTTCAATCTGAATTTCAATCGGCATGCCGTGACAGTCCCATCCGGGAACATAGGGCGCATCGAAACCGGCCAGGCCTCGTGACTTTATGACGATGTCTTTCAAAATCTTGTTGACGGCGTGGCCGATGTGAATGTCGCCGTTGGCATACGGGGGACCGTCATGCAGGATAAACTGTGGGCGTCCGGCGGCAGCCTTGCGAATCCGCTGGTAAATCTTTTTGTTTTGCCATTGCTTGACCCATTCGGGTTCGCGTTTTGCCAGATTGCCACGCATGGGAAACGACGTGTCGGGCATGTTGACCGGATAAGCTTTGCCCGGCTTGTTTTCGTCCTGCTGTTTTTTTCCGGACGGGTCAGAAGGTTTCTTGGCCATTTTTTGTCACACTCTGTTTCACGACGGATTAAACGAAGAATTTTACCGTTTCTCTCCGCATTTCAGTTAACTTTTACACGATTGTCCCGTTCTGCAAAGAACGATCGGGCCTTTTCGACATCTTTTCCGATCGCTGCCGTTAAAGCATTCAGGTCGGGAAACTTTTGATTATCCCGCAATTTTTTCAAAAATTCGACCTGAACAAGCGCACCGTAACACGAACGGTCGAAGTCGAGGATGTGTGTTTCCAGGACAATACGCCGATTGCTGTCGATGGTTGGCCGGGTACCGATCATCGAAACCGACGGCAAGGGTCGGTCGGAGAGACCGTGAACTTGCGTGATAAAGACGCCGGATAGAACCGGATTGTAATGCCGTATGGGCAAATTGGCTGTCGGAAAGCCCAGATCGCGTCCCATTTTATTGCCGTGAACCACATGACCGGAAATCGTGTAGGGTTTGCCGAGCAAAGCGGCAACCTTTTCAAAATCGCTTTGCTCCAGTGCTTTCCGGATGCCCGAAGACGAGATGCGACCGTTTTCATCGGTAACGGCGGGCAAGACTTCGACGTGAAAACCGAATTTTCTACCGGCTTCTTTCAATTGATCGGTCGTTCCGGCTTGGCCTTTGCCGAACCGGAATTTCTCGCCGATAATAAGCCACTTGACGTTCAAGGCTTTGACGAGAACGTCTTCGATAAAAGTTTCGGGCGAAAGGTCGGCAAGCACGCTGTCGAAATAGGCAATCGTCACCTGATCGACACCAGAGTTCGCCAGGGCCTGGATTTTTTCGCGTAAGGGCGTGATGGTGACGGGAGCGTGGGTCAGTTTCCCGCTTTTCATC
>DBGFLV010000228.1:0-4282 GCA_048528425.1 Oxalobacter sp.
TCCAGCGTTTTTCGTTGGCGTTCCAGTTCCTGTTGATGTTGGTCGAGCCAGTCGTTGTGTTCCTGAGGATTTTGGCTGCCGGAGATCATGTCTCCGGCGTTGCCGAAATCGTTTTCAGCGTCACTCATGCTGTTTCCTTTACGTTAGACCATAAAAAAAGCCTTCCTTGCCGGAAGGCGTGAAGAGAAAAAAGACACAAAAAAGGGCGCAAAGCGCCCCGCCCTGATAATTTAACCCGATTTTCCACTGCTGTCAGCTCCTGAAGAAAAATAATCGGTCACTACCCCCGATGAAAAGCCGTGCCGGTGATAAAGGATCGGTATCGGTTGAAAACGACTGCGCCCTCAAGGCTTTCTCTCCTTTCGGTTCGTCTGTTCTGACGGGTTACGGCGGTCGGTACCGTTCCCGGCCGAGCTGCTGTCTGGCGGTGTGTCAGCCCTGACGAAACGGATTACCTGACAAAAACCATTGCGCTCATCCAACACTTCACCCGACCAAGCGATACGATCAGCGGTCGCTTTTGCTATGATCACGACAAATCCTTGACGTTTTTTCAGAGATTAAAAATGATCCGTCCGATTTCGCCTGTTTCTTCCGTTGCCCGGTGGATGTTCCGTCTGGTTCTGGTCGGTTGTCTGATGCCTTTCGGCAGTCTGTCTGCCGAAGCAGACGACAAAACCGAAGGCGTCAGGCTCTACCATCAGCAGCAATACCGGGAAGCCGCACCGCTTTTACTGCGCGCCGCGCGAAAAGGGGACGCCAAAGCCCAGGCGGCGCTGGGTGTGATGTATCAGGAAGGCCGCGGGGTTCCTCAAGACGATGCACGGGCCAGGAAATGGTTCGAAAAAGCGGCACGACAAAACCGGGCCGACGCACAGACGTTTTTGGGCATGCTCTACTGTCAGGGCCGGGGTGTTCAAAAGGACTTCGTCGTCGCTAAAAACTGGTTCGAGAAGGCAGCCGAACAGGACTTCGCCCCCGCCCAGACGCTCGTCGGCCTGATGTACGCCAACGGTACAGGCACCCTGAAAAACATGACGCAGGCGGAAAGATGGCTGTCGCGCGCCGCCGCCCAGGGTGAAACGGACGCCCAGACTTTTCTGGGAATGCTGTATCTGGACGGAACCGAGCTGCCGCAAGACGTACCCGGTGCCGTCCGTCTCTTCACGCAGGCCGCCGAAAAGGGTGACGCCAACGCACAGGCCGCATTGGGTATGATGTACTTTTCCGGCAAAGGCGTCCCGGAAAATCCGGCCGAAGCGGAAAAATGGCTGGAAAAAGCGGCGACCGCCGGGCACGTCGAGGCGCAAACGTTTTTGGGCAATCTCTACTACAAGGGAATCGGCGTCGTCAAAGACGATGCGAAAGCCGGTTATTGGCTCCAGAAAGCGGCCATTGCAGGCGATCCGGACGCGCAGGCCACACTGGACGATTTGCTCGGCAACGACCGGCCGAACCCGTCCGTTTCCGACGAGGTAACCGAAAAAACCGGCAACTGACGTTTTTACACTGCCGTTATCTCTTCAAAACAGGCTGTACAGCACGATACCCGCCACACCGGTGGCCACCATGATGTGAATCGGATCGACTTTCTTCCAGAGGCGCAGCACCAGAAACGCCGCGCAGAAAATCCCGACCGCCGTCCAGTCCGTTCCCGACAACGTGTCCGGCAAGGTTTCACTGTGCCAGAAAGACAAAAACAGAATCGTCAGTCCGGCAAAGGCGATCATGGACACCACCGCGGCCCGGAGTTGCAACAGGACGTTTTTGATCATCCGGAATTCCCGAAACCGGTAATAGACGTAAGCCAGTACCAGCACGATCAGACACGACGGCAAGACACAGCCGACCGTGGCGACGATCGCCCCCGGTAGCCCGGCAATTTGAATGCCGACGAAGGTGGCCGAATTGATCGAAATCGGCCCTGGCGTCATTTGGGAAATGGTGATGATGTCGGAAAACTCGGCCATCGTCAGCCACGGATGCACTTCGACCACCTGATGCTGGATCAACGGCATGGCGGCATAGCCTCCCCCGACACTGAAAAGTCCGATCTGGAAAAAACTCCAGAAGAGTTCCAGATAAATCATCTTTCTCCCTCCCGGTCGTGCCGTTTTTCTTCCAGATAAGTCTGTCGCCGCGCCACCCGGATTTTACGCAAGCGTTCGCCATAGAAAGTGTCGACTACCCCCACGGCCCCACAGACGAGAATGACGACAAATACGTTGACGTTGAAAAAAAAGACGGCGATAAAAGACCCGATCATAATGACGTAAGACAAACTCCTTTTCCGGGACAGTACGCTTTTTCCCATCGTCAGCGCCACGTCCAGAATAATGGCAGCCACACCGGCTTCCATCCCTTTCATGGCCATGATCACATAGGGATTGCTTTTAAACGACGCGTAAAAAAGCGAGACGAGTGAGAGGATGATCAGCGGCGGCAGCACGGTTCCCAGCATCGTCACCATCACGCCTGAAAGCCCCGCCAGACGGTATCCGAGCAAAATGGAGGCATTGACGGCAATTGAACCCGGCGCCGATTGGGCAATTGCCGTCAAGTCCAGCATTTCGTCTTCTTCGATCCAGTGTTTTTCCTTCATGAACTTGCGACGCATCAGCGGCACGATGACGAAACCGCCCCCGACGGAAAAGGCACTGAGCTGAAAAGTGGCGATAAAAAGCGCCCAGTAAAACTTTTTATCCTTGACCATGTGTGAGTCCCTCTTCTGAATATGGGTCCCGACGCGTCTTCCTCTTCCCGAAAGCGTCACGTGGCCCGCTTTTCCGGTCGCTACGTGTACCGGATAACGTTCCATGCCGTTTACCGCATGGCTTTATCGAAACGCTTCCTGTTTATCATAAAAGCCTGCGGCCCACAAACACGCGTTCTTCCAGCGCGATCTTTCCCGGCAAAACCCGTCGTTTTCGTTGCGTTACCGCCAAAGCGGTCGTTACCTGTCCGGTGTCCCCGGTTCTACACACCGGAAGGCGGGAAAACACGTCACAAGACGATTTTTTTCACTGACAGGCAAAAAACCGTCACGCTTGTGACATTTCTCCGCTTTCGTACAGCAAGTTCTGCTTTTTGTCGATAAACCGGCAGAAAATGCTTTTAACGTACGACAAGCCCTGTTATCATGGCGTCCTTCTTTAAACGGCGTAGCCAGAGAGAGTGAAAAAGCATGGCCAGGAGTTCTTACCGCAAAAGAAAAAACGTTTTTCCCTGGGTGGTCGCCTTTTTGACCCTGATTCTGATCATTATCAGCAAAACCGTGTTTGCCGCTGGCGAAAACGATCTGAAACAGGGGCTGCGGTATTACAACAGTCGCCAGTACGACAAGGCACTTCCCCTGTTTGAAAAAGCCGCCAGAACCGGCAATACCGACGCCCAGTCCATGGTGGGCGCCCTTTATTTCCAGGGCAACGGCGTTGCCAAAGACGACCGTGAAGCCGCCCGGTGGTTTGAAAAAGCGGCTGCGGCCGGTCATGCCGAAGCGCAGACTTTCCTGGGCGTCATGGCGCTCGAAGGCCGGGGCATGCCCCGGGATGAAAAAAAGGCGTTTGACTGGTTTTCCAAAGCCGCCCGGTCAGGCGAAACCAACGCCCAAAATTATCTGGCCACCCTTTACCTGAAAGGACAAGGTACCCCTAAAAACGGAGATCAAGCCGTTTACTGGTTCACTCACGCCGCCCAGGCCGGTGACCGGAGTGCCCAAAAAATTCTGGGTGCCTTGTACCTTCAGGGAGACGACGGCGTCGGCAAAGACCTGTCCAAAGCCCGTTACTGGCTCGGAAAAGCGGCCGAAGGCGGCGACGCCGACGCCCGTGGATTGTTGAAGCGACTTCCGTAAGGCTTTCATCCGGTTTTCTTTTCCCATAAACCTATTGTCAGTGACCCAATATCGGGGTGACACCGGCCGAAACGCCGCTTTATTCCGGGCCGTTTCGTTGCCGAAACGCATCAAGTCCATGACAGAAACGCGCCCAGTCCATTTATATCAATGACAGAACCACCGGGAAAAGCCACACTGCCTTGTCGCGTCCGGGCGATCTCTTCCGGAGCCGTTCCCGGGCGGCATAGCCGCCCGGGAACGCACGAAATAAAGCAGGCCTGAAAAGAAACATCATGAAAGAAAATCCTTACGACGACGAACGTTTTTTCAAACAGTACAGCCTTCTTCCGCGCTCCCGGCAGGGCCTCTCTGCTGCCGGTGAATGGCCGACTTTGGAAAAAATGTTGCCCGACTTCTGTGGAAAACGGGTACTGGATCTGGGCTGCG
>DBGFLV010000229.1:0-4926 GCA_048528425.1 Oxalobacter sp.
GTGGAATCCAAGGCCAGCTCGACCAAGGGCGACCTCTGCGCAACAGACGATTCCATCTGGGGACTCAGTTACACCATCACAGGTACCGCCTATTCCGGTTCGACGCTGACGAACTGGTCTCACAAGCCCATGAGGCAAAATAAAGTCAAGCTCAAAGACAGCAGCCCGGGTACCGCCCTGTGCAGTAACGAGGCACTCTGCGAAGCAACCGAAGTCCAGTGGAGCCGCCATTCAACTGGCACGATTTACGTCATTTTCAAACCGGCTGCCGCCCGGTAAACCGCTTTTCCGTCCATTTCCGCTTTTCGTGGATATGGACGGAATTTTCCAGTCTGTTTTCATCCGCAGCGTTTTCGTGAGAACTTTCATGAACGAAAAAACGTCTTATCAGGGATCGCAAGCTTTCAACCAGTCGTTTCTTTTTAACGAGTACGTTACTCCCAACACCGGTACGCTGAACTTGTCGAAACCGCTGGTGCAACTGCGCGGGATCACTACGGGTACCGGACTGACCGTCAACCTGTCCTATACGCCGGGAACAGAAGGGCTTTTCGGTCTGCCCGACAACTGGGGATTGAACATCGCTTATCTCATTCCGGACAAAACCCTGACCACACAGGGCAAAACGTATCTCATCGACCCGTCATGGACAGACGAAAGCGGTTACGCTTCCGGACTACGTTACGTCAACGATCACGGCATCCGTTTCGAACCGTGCTTTCCGCCGCAACCGTTACCTTTCGGACAAGCCGGGGAATACGCCTACGTTTTGCGCTACACCGATGGTGCTCGTGACTTTTTCGACCTCACCGGAAAGCAGGTCGCTCACGCCGATCTGTTCGGCAACGCTATTCACTATGTTTACACCGATCCTTTTTCCGGTCCGCTGGAAAACCGACTGGACTGCATCATCGACAGTTTCAAGCAAACCATCCGGTTCCGATACGATCCGAACGCGATACTCGTCCTTTTGCCGGACGGCAGCCAAACCACAGTCCACTGGTCAGAAAGAGGCGTGGAAACCGTACAGGACGCTTTACGTCAAGTCACGGCATTCGGTTATGTTACGGTTGCCGGACAAACTGTCGTGTCGACGATTCGTTATCCTTCGGGTTTGAAAACGCAACTGGAATACACCACGCTCCCCTACAATCTGCCCGACGGACGTACCGCCGCTTTTCCCGCCGTTTCCCGTCACTGCCGTCTGGGTGCGACCGGTAGCGTTCTTTCACTTACCGAATACATTTACGGTGACGATACCGGCGGCGCCAGCTTTACCGGCATCAGCGCCGGTTATACTCTTTCTTCCGATCGGGACAGTCTGATGGAAAGCGGCAACACGTTTTATCAGTATGACGTGCTGGTGCAGCATCTGGACAAAACCGGCACCCCCCTGTCGGCTTCGCGCCTTTACTACAATTACCTGCACCTCCCGGTCCGTGAAGAGCATTACCTTGTCGATCCGGAGGGCCGCCTGGCAAACGGTTACCGTGCCCTTTACGAATACCGTATCGCTCCCGACTATCACGCCAGAACGGCCGGTTATACCCTGCCGGTTCTGACACAGCAATGGGTCTACGACCCGACAGAAAAACAATACCGCCCCTTGAGAAAGGCTTGCGCCGAATACGATAATTACGGTCAGCCGCTCGTCATCGAAGAATTTCTCTATGACGCGGAGCAACACCGGTTTGTCAGCCAAACCCGGACGGAAAACACATACGTCGTCACCTCGTGGGGCGGCCAGATGCCGTCGGTTGAAATCCACCTCGACCGGATAACGGACGAACAGAAAAAAATCGTCCACACGCTGACAGCCGATCAAAAGCACGTCGCTTCCTCAACTGTTTATTTCCGTGAAAATCGGACGGGGCCCTGGCAAGACTGGAAAAAGAAATCGTATTTTTACGACGAGTGCGGCCGTGTCGTGCATACCGAACTGACCTGGCAGGCTCCTGTTCCCGAAGGCAGTGCCGCGTCGACCTTGACAACGAATACCTACTGTTTCGATGCCGTCACCCGGTCTTTTTGCCAGTCGGAAACCGACGCGCTCGGTCATACGACGTCTACCACTTACGACGTCGGTATCGCGACAGGTCCCGTCGTCCGGATCACGACACCGTCGGGCCATTCAACCGTTTTCGCCTACGATGCACTCGGACGGCAGACCCGCCAAACCGACGCACTGGGTAACGTCACGACAGCTTCTTTCGACGTCAACCCGGCCACCGGCGTCACTCGTGCCGTCGCGACCGGACCGACCGGATACGTGACGATTTATGAAATGGACGAACTGGGACGAATCGTTCGCCTATTGGACAACGGCGATCCGACACAAGTGGAAAAAACCGACCCCGACCGGGTACTGAGGCATGTCGCCTATAACGAACTGGGCAAGGCCGTGTCGGAAACGGACGAAAACGGCTTGGTGACACACTTCGTCTACGACAGTCTCGGCAGACTGATCGAGACGACCGACCCGCTCGGCAACCGGCAAACGACACTGTACCGCGATGCGTCCGGGATCGTCGAAAACAGCATCAACGGTGCATGCCAGACAGTAACCCGACTGGACGCTTTCGGCCGAACGCGAAGGGTGACGCGTTTCCCCGATTCCGGCGACGCCGAAACAGCCTGGCACATAAATCGGGACTGGATTTACAACGGTGCCGGACTCGTCATTTCACAAACGGTATCGGCCGTGTATCCTGCCGAAAAGCGGGAAGGATTGCTTGAAGAAACCGCTTTCCGTTACAACGTCGAAGCCGCTGTCGTCGAGGAACACTTCACAGGTTACGGCTCCGAAAAAACCGAAAGCGTCAAAACGACCGCATACGATCTGTTCGGCAACCCGATTCCCGGGGAAAAACGCGTCACTTACGCCGACGGCCGTACCGGCTGTTCGACGCCGATCCGACCGGTTTACGACAAGGCAGGCAGACTCGTTTGCCTGACTCATTCCCTAAACCGGGCCGAACATTTCGAATACAACTCTGAAGGCGCGCTTTCCCGTCGCTCACGGCTGGACGGGACTGTTTTCGATTATGAATACGACGCCATCGGCCGACTGTCGTGCATGCGGTGGGACGGCGGACGTATCGAACATACGTATTATCCCAATGGACGGGTTAAAAGTACCGGTGACGGACGGTCTGTTCTGTACTATTCCTACTACCGGGACGGCGCTGCCGAATCGGTTGTTTTTCCGGACGGGAAAAAGCAAACCTGGAAACTGGACAAAACGTCGCGTGTCGTCGAATCGACAGACGCTTGCAGCCGTACCACTTTCAACGCCTTCGATACATACGGCAGACCGGCTGAACGGAGAGTCGGCCCGGACACCCTCGTTTTTCAGTACGGTACTGTCAATCACGTCTTCGGCAAGCAGACCGGTGACAAACTGACCGGGCCTGCCGTATCGCTGGACAGAACGCTTCAGTACGACGGATTCGGGCAACTGTGCCGTGTTCAGGTCAGCGACGGTGACGGTAAAGTGCTGATCGCTGCCCGCCTGAAACGGAATCCCGCCGGAAAAATGATCCTTTTGGAACTGGCGTCGGAACACGTCAGCGCCGCTTCAGTCAATTTGCGGCGGGAAGCAAGTTACGACGGATTGGGTCAATTGAGGGCATGTTGCACCACCGACCGACAGGGAAAAGTGATTGGAACGGAAGCTTTTTTGTACGACGGCAACGCCAACATCATAGAACACACCCGTAACGGCCACACGACTCGCTACGACTACAATGCTCTCGACCAGATCCGTCAGGAAGGCATCCTTTACGACCCCAACGGTCGCATGGTGGCGGACGGTACTGGTCGTCGATACCGTTACAACGCACTGGACCAACTTTCAGCCGTCCTGGAAGGTGACGATCTTCTGGTGAGTTATCGTTATTGGCCGGATGGGGCGCTAGCCGACAGGACGTCGGGCGACCGTACCGACCGGTTTTACCGGCAAACGGGAGCAGTTAATGCCGTCGAGACCCAAATCGGCACAGCCGCGTCCCGAAAGTACTGTTCCTTTTGGCTGGATGGACAACACCGTCGTGTGGTTTATTCGACAGACGAACCGCCTGCCTATTTCCTAACCGGTGAAAACGATTCAACCCGTCTGTTGTTTCAGGAAGGAAAAATCAGGGTATTCGACTATGAAGCGTTTGGGCTGCCCCGGACTTCTTCTCCATTACCGGCCGAAAAAAGTTTCGGTTGGCGCGGGGAATACACCGATCCCGACAGTGGTCTCGTCTATTTGCGATCCCGTCACTATCACCCTGCCCTAAAGACGTTCATGACGATGGACAGTGTAGTCAAAGACAACCGATACGCTTATTGTGCCGGTGACCCGCTCAATCTCGCTGATCCATCAGGCCACATGGAAGGGACGGAAATCGCGGGCCTGGCAGTCGGTCTCCTGGTCGGCATCGTCGCCACGGCCGTCACGGGTGGAGCAGCAGGCGCCGTTGCGGCGGCTGTTTTCGGGCCGGAGTGTGTCGCTGCCGGTGTGGGAGCCACCGCTCTGGCAGGCGCGGTCGGATCGGTGGCCGGTGATGCAACCAGTTGCGGGATCATGGGACAGAAATATACCGCAACCCGTGCACTCGTCGATCTGGCCAGTGGTACAGCAGGCGGTATCGCCGGAGCCGGTGTCGGAGGTGTCGCCGGCAGGGTGGCTATGGCATCGGCCTTGTCCAACGGCTTGTCGCAACGCGCCATCACGCTGATCGGCACGATCTGTTCTGGCGCAACCGGTGGCATTTCCGGCTCGCTAGCCGCTTCCGGCGTTGAGTCACTCATCACGGAAAAACCTTTCTTTTCAGCCGATACCGCGTTAAATCTCGGCATTAATCTGTTGACCGGTATCGGAGGCGGCATGCTGGTTTCCGATGCCTACCTGGGCCTGATGAGCAAGGAATGTCTTCCTGT
>DBGFLV010000230.1:0-13577 GCA_048528425.1 Oxalobacter sp.
AACAAATCCGGGCCCTATTTTTTCCACTCAAGTCCGTTTTCGACCACAATGCGTTCAACAATTTCCTCCACCCGTTCCGGCAGCAACTGTTGCATACAACGGTGATGACCCAAAGGGCATTCCCGTTTCTGGCAGGGAGCACAGTCGAGATCGAGAGAAACAATGTGGGATTGGCTTGAAAACGGTGGCGTGTGTCGGTAATCGGTCGATCCGTAAAGCGCGACAAGTGGGATGTCAAAGGCCGAGGCGACATGCATCAGTCCGGAGTCGTTTGTCACCACCACGTCGAGACCGGCAATTAACGCAATCGCTTCTTTTAATGTCGTTCGACCGGCCAGATTCACAACGGAAGGCACTTTAAGAACAATTTCTTCACCGATCTCCCTGTCTTTCACCGATCCCAGCAACACGATTTGCACACGGGCATAGCGTTTTTCAAGCCGTTTGGCCAATTCCGCAAAATGCGAAACGGGCCATCGTTTCGCCGGGCCGTATTCCGCACCTGGCGCAAAAGCCAGAGTCAATCTGTCCAGTGGCAACGCCAGTTTCTCCCGTACTGCGTTCATTTCGTCGGCCGATACGGTCAATTGGGGCTTCGGCCATTTGTCGGAGGACACGTGCAAAGTGGGCGCTTCTGCCAGTGC
Source organism: Oxalobacter sp. (assembly GCA_048528425.1). Lineage (GTDB taxonomy): Bacteria > Pseudomonadota > Gammaproteobacteria > Burkholderiales > Burkholderiaceae_D > Oxalobacter. The sequence continues at coordinate 645 of DBGFLV010000230.1, forward strand.
AGCGTAAAACGGAATCATCGGCCTGGGGTGCTTTTTATCGTTCCGGTGTATGACGTTCAACAGGCCAAAGCGGCATTCGCCTAAATAACCGATCCGTTCCGGAATCGCGGCCATCCAGGGAATCAGGGCGAATTTCAGCGTATTGGGCAAAACATAAGCCTGGTCATAGTGACGTGTTTTTAAAAAACGGCCCAGTTTCCACCGTTCGATCAGGTGCAACTTGCCATGTTTGAAAGGAGTTTCATAAACCTGTCCGACTTCTTTCATGGCTTGCCAGACTGGAGCCACCCATGAAGGTGCCAGCACATCAATAACGACATGGGGATAATGTTGTTTCAACAACCGGAGTAAAGGATGCGCCATAATGGCGTCTCCGATCCAATTGGGAGAAACGACGAGAACACGGTCGGGAATGCTACTCATACAATAAGGGCTTTCAGGCTGCGGCGCCTTCACTGAATTGCAAGTGGTAAAGATTGGAATACAAGCCGTTCATCTGTAACAGTTCGGCATGCGTGCCCATTTCCATAATCCTTCCGCCCGCAATGACGGCGATTCTGTCGGCATGCTCGATCGTTGACAAACGATGGGCGATCACCACGGTCGTCCGACCTTTCATCAAGGCATTCAGGGCCGCTTGCACGGCTCTTTCAGATTCCGTGTCCAGTGCTGAAGTCGCTTCGTCCAGAATCAAAATAGGAGCGTCCTTGTAAATTGCCCTCGCTATCGCCAGCCTTTGTCTCTGACCGCCCGACAGATTCATACCGTTGATACCGACAGGGGTATCGAGCCCAAGGGGAAGCTGGTCAATAACCTCTTTTAAATAAGCGGCTTCTACTGCTGCCTCGATACGTGACCGATCCGGCTCGAAATCACCGTATGCCACGTTTTCCGCGATCGTGCCGTCAAACAGAATCACCTGCTGATTCACCATGGCAATCTGCGAACGCAGGCTTTTCAGTGAAAGATCACGGATAGAGGTACCGTCCAGACGGATATCCCCCGAACTCGGCATGTAAAATTCAGGGATCAAATGACTCAGGGTGGATTTACCGCCACCTGACATGCCGACCAGCGCCAGCGTTTCCCCCGGGTTGATCGTGAGATTGATATCGGACAAAGCCGGTTGTCGCTGATCCGGGTAATAAAAAGTGACGTGATCGAATTCTACTTTTCCCCGGGACCGTTGCCGAAGCACTGCGCCGTCCTGACGTTCTATCGGTGAATCGATCAGGCTGAATACCGATTCCGTCGCGACCAGACCGCGTTGCAACGTACTGTTCACATCAGCCAGACGCCGCAACGGTGGCAACATCATCAGCATGGCCGTGATGAATGAAACAAAACCGCCGACTGTCGTCTGATTGTTACTGGCCTGAATCAGGGCAATCAGTATAACGACGGAAACACCGGAAGCAGCCATCAACTGGGTTAGCGGCATGGTAGCCGCCTGAGTGCCCACAATTTTCATCAGGAAACGCCGCAACTGATTGATGTGTTGCTTAAAACGTGCCTCTTCGAAAGGTTCGCCGGAAAATATTTTGATGACGTCGGCAGAACGCGTGGTCTCCCCGATCATTTTGGTCAGTTGGGCGTTGACTTCCCGATATTCCTGATTCAGTTTTCTCAACCGTCTGCCGGCGTATCGAATAACAAACGAAATCATGGGGATCAGAATCAGGGTGACGATCGTCAGTTTCCAGTTGAGCCACAGCAGATAAGCCATCAATCCTATCACCGTCAAAACGTCGCGGATGACCGACGTAATCACGTTTCTCAGCATGTCGACAATCTGTTCCGCCTCATACATCAGCGAATTGACGACTTGTCCCATCGACACTTTCGAATAGAAATCCCGCCCTACCCGTAAAACACGAACATACATCTTTTCGCGCAAGTTGTTCACCAGTTGGGAGGTGATCCAGGTCATCGTATAATCGGTCGTAAACGTAGAACATCCCCTCAAGATGAAAATACCAATGATGACGACAGGGACAAGCCAGATACTGAACGTGGGATTTTTAACAAATCCGTCATCTAAAACGACCTTCAACACAACAGGAAAAAGCGGTTCGGTGCCGGCGGTGATCAACATGCCTACCAGTGCGACAAGAAGACGACCTTTGTATTGGAGGACAAGACTGGATAATCTTTTAACAGGCAAGGATAATTTCATACGGAGAAAAGGAAAGCAGTAACGTTTACCACGTCATCAGGCTTAAAATTATATTTTGTGTCGTCCGCCATACCAGTAACATGTTTTTCGTGCATTCGTTCTTTTCCTTCAGGCACACTGAAGCGTCCCTTCAGGAATTCCTGCCCGGCATGGCGAGACATTGGCAGTATAACCGAAACCGGCACCCAGAAAAGGCCAGGGGTTTATGAAATTATCCGTCATCCTTATTACCAAAAATGAAAGCGCCAATTTGCAGGCCTGTTTGGAAGGTGTGAAGTTCGCTTCCGAATGGATTGTGGTGGATTCCGGCAGTACCGATGACACCGTTGAGATAGCACGCCGCCTCGGGGCCACCGTCATCCAGACTCAGGACTGGCCCGGTTTCGGGCTCCAAAAAAACAGGGCGCTCGATGCTGCAACCGGAGAATGGATTTTGTCCCTTGACGCCGATGAAAGGATCACACCGCAACTGGCCGATGAGATCCTAGAAGTCATCCACCATCCTGCGGCGTCACAAGCCTACGAAATCCTCAGAAAAGGCTGGTATTGTGGCAAGTTCATCCATCATGGAGACTGGTCGAAAGATTACGTCATCCGCCTTTTTAAAAAGGGTTCTGCCCGTTTTTCAGAAGACCGAGTCCATGAACGTCTGGTCGTGAACGGTCGCACAGGCCGGTTACATTCACCCATGCTGCACTACAGTTTCATGAATTTTTCACAGGTTTTGCAGAAAATGGACAGTTATTCCAGTCTCTCTGCACAGCAAAAACACGCACAGGGAAAAAAAGCGGGAATCGGAACAGCGCTCGCACACGGCATCTGGGCATTCATTCGCTGTTATTTCCTGAAACGAGGATTTCTGGACGGCCGTCACGGACTCGCACTGGCTATTTCGAACGCCCAGGGCAGTTACTACCGCTATCTCAAAATCTGGCTACTGGATCAGGAGGAACGTCAAAAAGAAAAACTTTTTTAATACACGACCTGAACGTTTGAAAAATGTTGGGCCAATGCGTTCAAACAGTCGTCTGTTGGCGAAATCAGCCAATCCGGCCCAAAATCGAGCCGGCATCGGTTATCACGGAAACCGTAATCGGCCACAATACGCATTCCGTTCTTTTCCACAAAAGGAGATAACAGTTCCTTCAGTTTGGCCAGACTAAACCGCTCCGGCAACACAAAAGTGACGTACTCTCCGAAATGAAGCCTGGCTTCCCGAATGTCCAGCGCGTCGTCCGCGTTGAGACGCAATCCGCCTGAAAACCGGTCTTCCGACACTTTCCCGAAGACAGCCAGAAACTCATCCTCTTTGAAAAAAGCCCTTTTCTGTTCCAGCAACTCGGAAAAAACCGTCACTTCAAGCGAGGCACTCCCGTCGTCCAGTGACACCACCATCATCTTGCCACGCTGCGACATCTGGGAGCGCGTCCCGGCAATAATGCCAGCGATCCATCGCGGCTCCCGGGACACATCGAGTTCCGAGACGCGCGATCGGGCAAACTGACGAGCCTCCTGGACATAAGCATGGAAAAGATGACCGGACAGACAAAATCCCAAAACGCCTTTTTCTTCCGTCAGCTTGTGTTTTTCGGTCCAGTGCGGAACGTTCACATAGTCAACCACATTTAATACAGTATCCTCTTCACCGAACAAACTGACCTGATTGGCAGTCGCCTCGGCCTGCTCGGCGGCTTCGATCGCCAGCGGAACCGACGCCAGTAAAACGGCGCGATCCTGGCCGAAACTGTCAAAGGCTCCGCCACGGATCAGTGATTCAATCGTCCGGCGATTGACCTGATGTTTGTCGACCCTGACACAAAAATCGAACAAATCCTTAAACGGACCGGTTTTTCTGGCTTCGACAATCGCTTCGATAGCTCCCTCGCCTGATCCCTTGACAGCACCCAGTCCGTACCGGATCTGCGTTATCGGTTTTTTACTGACGCTGGGCGCTTCGCCGACCGGCTTGAAGTAATAATCGGAATGGTTGATGTCGGGTGGCAGTATCGTCAGACCGCATACGTCGACCGCGTCTTCAACTAACACCTTGATTTTATCGGTGTCGTCCATCGCCAGCGACATATTGGCCGCCATAAACGCGGCAGCGTGATGCTTTTTCAGAAAGGCGGTTTGATAAGACAGTAAGGCGTAGGCCGTGGCATGGGATTTGTTGAAACCGTATCCGGCGAACTTTTCCATCAAGTCGAAAATTTCATCGGCTTTCGCTTCCGACAGGTTGTTTTTGGCCGCGCCGTCCCGGAAGATCTGGCGATGTCGGGCCATTTCTTTCGCGTCCTTTTTACCCATCGCACGGCGTAACAAATCGGCACCACCCAGGGTGTATCCACCGATCACCTGAGCCATCTGCATGACCTGTTCCTGATAGATCATAATGCCGTACGTTTCAGACAGGATGTCTTTTGCCCGCTCGTCTGGATAATCGAACGCTTCACCGTGCTTGCGTCGGCAAAAGTCCGGAATCAGATCCATCGGCCCCGGTCGGTAAAGGGCAACCAGAGCAATAATGTCTTCGAACCGGTCCGGTCTGGCGTCCTTTAACATACCCTGCATACCGCGACTTTCAAGCTGGAACACGGCGACGGTTTTCGCTTTGGTCAGGAGATCGTAAGTCTCCCGGTCATTCAGGGGAATCGTATCCAGGTTGAAATCCGCCATGACCGGATCCAGCTGGCGAATGTATTTGACAGCCAGATCTAAAATGGTCAACGTCGTCAGCCCCAGAAAGTCGAACTTGACGAGTCCGACCGCTTCGACGTCTCCCTTGTCGAAGTGGGAAACGACGCCCGACTCGCCGCCCTGTGTGTAAAGCGGACAGAAGTCGGTCAGTTTGCCCGGAGCAATCAACACACCACCGGCGTGCATCCCGACGTTACGGGTAATACCTTCCACTTGTTCTGCCAGTTCCAGAAGCTGCTTGACTTCTTCTTCCGACTGTTCCCGTTCGGCCAGGAGCGGCTCTTCCTTTTTGGCGTCGGCAATCGTGACCTGCTTACCGGGTTTAAATGGGATCAACTTGGAAATGCCATCGCAAAAGTTGTATCCCAGATCGAGCACACGCCCTACATCGCGCACTGCCGCCTTGGCCGCCATCGTTCCGAAGGTAGCGATTTGGGACACGGCGTCCTTCCCATAGCGTTCTTTCACGTACTGAATGACCTTGTCACGGCCGTGCTGGCAAAAGTCGACGTCGAAGTCCGGCATGGAAACGCGTTCCGGATTTAAAAACCGTTCGAAAATCAGGTTGTAAGCAATCGGATCCAGATTGGTAATCAGTAACGAATAAGCCACCAGCGAACCGGCACCGGAACCGCGTCCCGGCCCGACCGGCACCCCGTTGTTTTTCGCCCACCGGATGAAATCGGCCACGATCAGGAAGTAACCTGAAAACCCCATTTTGACAATAGTGTCGATTTCATAGTTCAGTCGCTCGTCGTAGAGCGGCCGCTTCGTCCTGCGTTCTTGCTCGTCAGGAAACAGCACTTCCAGCCGTTTTTCCAAACCTTCGCGGGCTTCATGGGCCATGAATTCATCCAGCGTCATCCCGTCCGGTGTTGGAAAAAGCGGCAATTTGTGGTGTCCCAGTTCCAAAACGAGATTGCAGCGTTTGGCAATCTCGACCGCATTTTCCAGCGCTCCCGGCAGATCGGCGAACAGCTGCACCATCTCCTTTTGGGTCTGGAAACACTGCCGTTCGTTAAAACGATGGGCACGTTTTTTATTTGAAAGCGTTTCCCCTTCGGAAATACACGTTCTCGCTTCATGCGCCGTAAACTGTTCCCGGGACAAAAACTGGACAGGATGTGTGGCTACCACCGGCAACTGCAATCTGGTCGCCAGTTCAACCGCCTGCCGTACGTACTGTTCCAGTCCCAGTTGACCGGTACGTTGCACTTCGATATAAAAACTGTCGGGAAAAATACGCGCCCATCTCAAGGCGTTTCTTTCAGCGTTTTCAGGATTGCCGGTTTCAAAAGCCAGGGCGATGTCACCGTCCCGTGCGCCGGACAACGCAATTAATCCCGGATCGCTTCCGCCTGCCGACAGGGCTTCGAACCATTCGATCTTCATTTCCGCACGGCCGCGATACTGGTTTTCGAGCCAGGCCCTGCTCAGCAATTCGCACAAATTCAGATAACCTGTCCGGTCTTTTACCAACAATAAAAGCCTGGACGGTTTTTCCCGATCAGCTTCATTCGTAATCCAGACGTCGCATCCGGCGATCGGTTTAATTCCTTTTTTACGGGCGGCCTTGTAAAACTTGATCAGTCCGAACAAATTGGACAGATCGGTCAAGGCCATGGCCGGCTGGTCGTCTCTGGCAGCGACATCGACTGCGTCGTCCACACGAACCAGTCCATCGACGATGGAATATTCGGAATGAAGACGCAAATGCACAAATTGCGTATTTTTCATGTCGCTATTTTACCCCGACAAGTCCCCGTCCCCCAACGACCATTCCCTTTTCACTTTTTGGTTTTCGGCACGCCACCCAACAGTGCCGCCAACGGTTTTTTCGGCGATCGGCCGATCGGTTTCTCAGCGTTTTTTGGCTGGCTGGCGGTATCGGCCGGTACGTAAGGCCGGTCAAACCAGGGATCGTGGTTTTTCTTTTCCAGCCCGACGGACTTGTAGGGACTGCGCTCCGAACGTTTTCCGGCCCCCCCGTTTTCCGATCCGGGCGCGCCTTTACCTCCAGCAGCCAGTTCGGGAATCGTATCGACAGGCAACTTCCTTTTGATCAGTTTTTCGATTTCATTCAACAACTTCTCATCTTTTGCCGAATAAAGCGAAATCGCTTCACCGGAAGCCCCGGCCCGTCCGGTCCTGCCGATCCGGTGGACATAGTCTTCCGCGACAAAAGGTAAATCGAAATTGATCACGCAAGGCAGTTCTTCAATGTGCAATCCCCGCGCGGCGACATCGGTTGCGACGAGCACCCGGATCGTACCTTCCTTGAAAGCGTCCAAGGTCGCCATCCGTTCCGTCTGGGTTTTGTCGCCGTGAATAGCTGACGCTTTAATTCCTTTTTTCTCGAGCTGGCGAGCCAGACGGGAAGCGCCTGCCTTGGTATTGGAAAAGATCAGTACCTGTTCCGTCACGTGTTGGCGTAACAGATATTCAACTGCTTCGTTTTTAACCGCTTCATCAATACGGTAAGCGGTTTGTCTGACGTTGTCGGCCGTTGAATTTTGTCTTGCCACTTCAATCGTGACCGGATTTTTCAGAAAACTCGCCGCCAGCTTTCGGATTTCTGGAGAGAACGTGGCAGAAAACAGCAGATTCTGCCGCTCCTTGGGCAACAAATTCACAATTCGTTGCAAGTCGGGAAGAAACCCCATATCGAGCATTCTGTCCGCCTCGTCCAGTACCAGCACACGAGTGTGGGAAAGAGTGACGTTTTTCTGCTGAACGTGATCGAGCAGGCGCCCCGGTGTGGCAATCAATACCTCGGCACCGGACTGAAGAACGCTTTTTTGCGACGACATGTCCATGCCGCCGAAAACCACTGCCGTTCGCAAGGAAGTGTATTTAGTGTATCTTTTAACGTCCTCGTACACCTGGTCGGCCAGTTCCCGGGTCGGTACCAGAACCAGTGCACGTACCGGATGACGCGCCGGTGACATGCTGGTGTTGGCGTGAAAGAGCAGGGACTGCAGAACCGGCAAAGAATAACCCGCCGTTTTTCCCGTACCGGTCTGTGCCGCGCCCATCACGTCCTTTCCTTCCAGAACGACCGGAATGGCCTGAGATTGTATGGGAGTCGGAGAGGTGTAACCCAGGTCGTTCAACGCTTTCAATATCTCGGACGCCAGTCCGAAATCTTCAAACCTGACGGGTAAGGAATCTGCTGCCGTTTTTTGCTGATCGTCTGACATAACCTTTGCACTGAAAAAGTAATAGCGTCGTTTCGCCGGACACGTGTTCAAACCAACTTCCCTGTCCGACAGAAATCGCATTTCGCCGAATGAAGTATTGTACGATAATACCCGGATCAAAAGCAGGCTCTTGGCCTCAATACGGTACTTGCCCTTTCCTTTTCCGAATCCCTCAGGTAACGTTCTCCCTTACCCAACGATTCCAGTATGGCGCATCTTGTTCAACAGGCGAAAGGCTTGCGCCGCAAACCGATCAGACACGCCCGAAGTCGCGTTCCGTATTTCGGCCCATTCGTCCAATCCGTCATTCTCCTTTAATTCGGCAAATCCGAGGTATACAATGGATTTCAAGACAAACGACACTGGTCGTCTCGTTTTCGTTTTTGAAATCATGTGGTTTTGCCTGTTACGCTTTTTGAAAAACTGGACGTTGCCGCTCGCTATGCTGACCGGCGGGGTTGGTTTTCCCGTTTTCATTCATTTGTCGTTCTTGACCCCCTGTCTCATCTTTACGATGTTGTTGCTGACTTTCTGTAAAGTCCCGTTTCACGATCTCCGCTTCAAGCGTGTCCACGGTTGGCTGTTACTGGTACAGCTCGGAGGAGCCGTTCTGGTTTATTTGATGTTAAGCCCGCTTAACCTCCTTGCCGCAGAAGGCGCATTCATTTGCGTTATTGCACCGACTGCGACCGCAGCAGCTGTCATTACTGACAAATTGGGTGGCAGTGCCGCCAGCCTGACCAGTTATACGTTGCTAAGTAACGTCGGCACCGCCATTGCCGCACCGCTGCTTTTTCCGCTTGTCCATCCTCTGGGAGAACACATCGGTTTCTGGACGGCCTTTCTCATTATCCTTCAAAAAGTTTTTCCCCTACTGATCTGTCCGTTTGTCGTCGCCATGCTGTTAAGACGCTTTTTACCGACCGTTCACCGCCAGTTGACCCGCTATAACGAAGCCGCTTTCTATCTCTGGGCGATTGCCTTAGTCGTCGTCATGGCGCAAACCGTTAACACACTGGTCACTGAACCTGAAGACGGCATGACTGAAATCTGGATCGCGCTTGCCGCTTTGGCCGTTTGCTGTGTGCAATTTTTCGTCGGCAAGAAAATCGGCGGACGTTATCACGAACGGATTAGCGGAGGGCAATCGTTGGGACAGAAAAACACGATTCTTGCCATCTGGATGGCTCATGCCACCATGTCACCTATTTCGGCTGTGGGTGCGGGTTCTTACGTCGTCTGGCAAAACATCATCAATTCCTGGCAACTCTGGAAACAGCGGAAAAATGAAGAGGCAGGAAGAATTGATCCACTGAGAAAAGAAACCTGACGTCCAATTCAGACTCCCGTAGCCGGTATCAGCACTTTTTCTTCTTCGTCAGGCGGCAGGTTCAAATGAAATCACCGTTTTTTCCGGGAAAGCTCATTTTTCACGCCGAAATTTCACCCAAATCCTCGATTCGAAATGATGTTAAGTCTGTTTTAGAGCGTCTTGTCTGTTTTCATCCTTACTTTCCCTTGTCGTCAATCAAAAACAGCCTATTCAATATCGTCGTAATCTTTGGAAAAGAAGCGTTTTTTATTGTGCTCTCAACAGAGACTTCCTTTACCGTTTCGTTTTCTCCTTAAAATGAGTCATCCCGATTCCGACGTCGATCATTTAACGAGCCGTATAAAACAGGCGTTCGTCACCCGTTTCAGCCTGCGCATGGATCAGGCCGATGATTGCGAAATCGACAAAAGTATCCGGGAAGGGGTCGAGCTGAACGGGACCTATTTATGGATATTGATGTGTGCCATTCTGATCGCTTCGATCGGTCTGAACATCAATTCAGCGGCCGTTGTCATCGGTGCCATGTTGATCTCGCCTCTGATGGGCCCAATTATGGGCATCGGTTACGGTGTGGGCATTTACGACTTCCGCCTGATTCATAAAGCTCTGAAAAATCTGGCTATCGCCACCGGTATCAGTTTCATCACGGCCGCCGTTTATTTTTACATCACCCCGCTAAACGGCGCGCAGTCCGAACTGTTGGCCCGAACGTCGCCGAATATCTGGGATCTCATGATCGCCCTCTTCGGCGGACTGGCCGGTATTATCGGGATGACCCGCAAGGAAAAATCCAACGTCATTCCTGGAGTCGCCATTGCGACTGCTCTGATGCCACCCATCTGTACTGCCGCCTACGGTTTCGTCCAGGGTAATCTCTCCTATTTTCTCGGCGCGTCCTATCTGTATCTGTTAAATTGTATTTACATTGCTGTTTCATCCATTCTCATTATCTGGTTCATCAAGCCGATTTCGCGTCGGGAAATCGACGAAAAACTCCAGTTCAGGCTGAAAATATTTCTGGTTTCGGTTGTTTTCGTCAGTTTCGTTCCCAGTGTCTTTATCGCTGCCGATTTTGTGCAACAGCAAGTCTTCAAGCGAAACGTTGCCCAGTTCGTCGACAAAGAGCTGATTTTCAGTAAAACCTTTCCGATTGACTACACCGCTTCTTATAAAAATCAATCTCTGGAAATTGTTCTGGTCGGGAAACAATTGGATGAAAAAACCATTACCGACATCGAAAACAGCCTGCCCCGATACGGTCTCGCCGGGACGCATCTGACTTTCAAGCAAATCGGTATGCAGCAGGAAGACATCAACGCCATCAAAACGGCACTCGCGAAAGATCTGATGGAAAACGACCAGAAAGAAGCGGAAAAGAAAGAACAAATTTTGCAGAGTATCGAGGAAGAAACGCAAACTGAAGAAAAAAAGGCCACGGAAGAAAAAGAAAAGATGTATTCGACCTTCGCACACGAAATTTACCTCCAGTATCCCGACATTCAGGAACTGTTCTTCGCCGACGCTTACGTTTCTCGACAAAAAACCGAAGATCAGGTCGCACAGATACAAACTGTCGTGGTCGTCAGCAAAAAGATCCTTTCCAAAGACGTCAAAGGAAAAATCGAAAAATGGCTTCAATTCCGACTGCAAACGCCGGACGTTCAGGTCGTTTTCGTGAACCGCTGAATACGAACTTTAAAGGAAGCCGGACAAGTTCCTGTTTTTCCGTTCGATTGATACCACACCAGTCAAAGACAACCGGACAACGTAGTGCTGAAGAAACCGGCCGTCCCGGGAATAAAACAGATCGGATGAAAATGATCTTATTTCTTGGGGTACGACTCGTTTTTTCCCTTCAGACGACGAGGCCACAAGGTTGTCATCTCGTTAAAATCCGTCCTCATCATCGGCCTGCCTGGCCACGTGGAAGTGGATTGGGCCGTGAAGGCACCTGAGACCGATAGTCTCTGCCCAAACTCTCCAGTTCCAAAACGGCCAAACCGTACTGCTGAACTTGTGCTTGACCATGAGTCGTTTTGCACAGACAGGTCTGTGGGAAAACCCCATCCGTCCAGCAGGGCTACCCGGGCAATAGGCCGGCATCAGCGATGAAGGGACACGCTTTTCGTTTTACGCGCCTTGCCCGAAGGCATGCCATCGGAAACCGTACTCTGAAATCAGCGATCCGTCCATGCCGAATCCCTGATATGAAAAATGCGTGTTAGACCAGGGCCAAGCCCCGATGAAGTAATAGCTGCCTACGGGAATTTGAGCCGTGACCGTATAACCGGTATCCGCCATCGGAAGAAGGAAACTGTACAGTTGCTGACCTGTCGCCGGTGCCACAACGTACCCTCCCTGTTCTACCCAGCCATCTGACCACTGGCGATACCAGTTTGAGTCATTCCGGTAAACCGCGACAACCTCCCGCATAGGCTCACCGTTAAGTCTGAGACGACCGCTGTTGTCCAGTACCATGTCTGAATCGCCGGACCTCAAACAGATCCGGTTGTACTGATCGGCCCCTATCTCGACGGTACCATCACCAAACCTGATTTTGCCATTTTCGATAATGTGGCCTCCACACTTGTCCAGTTTGCCAGCTACGTCCTGAGCCAGCTGGGTTACATCGATCTGTGCCGGATTGACGACCGCATCAAAGGCCTTGATGCAGGGCAACAGGGTCAATGCGGAAGGCTGAACGGTATCGGAATTGCCGTAAACTGGCGACGCACGATTCAAATCCAAGTTAATTCTTCCATTTACCCACCACGACGCTTCCGCAGTTTCGTCCATGGCCAGTGAACTGTAGGCCTGTACGCCGGCAAATGTACCACTTACCTGTACGTCGTCCGGAGTAAGAGAACTTGTCAAGGTATTTTTGGCGAATGAACCGGCTATAAGGCCTGTGGCATTGGGTAAGCCCGCTTCCTTTTTCACACCAGGTACAGTGCTGCCTTCGGCAAACCGCCCCATTAAATCGGGCAAATTGAACGTCGTCTTCCCGTCGCCTTCGCCATAGGTCGTTCCGATCGCGGAAAACAGGTCGGGATACGTTTCACGGCCCACTGCCGACCCGTCCGCTTTCAGATACCCTGCCGGCGGCATTGCCGTGGCAAAATAGTCGATAGAGCCAATCGGAGTTCCTCTTTTCGAGATTTCTTCCTGCAAGGCTTCTACCGTTTTCATGTCGGCTTTGGCATTCAGCTTTTCTTCCACACCCAGCGCCTGTCGGGCTGCGATCTTGTCATTACTGTCCACTCCCAGAAGATCGGCCAGATAATTTCTCATGTCGGCCAGCGCTTCTTTCATTTCTCCTGTAGTGGTGCGGGGTTCCTTGCTTCCGTCCAGTACGTTTCTTTCCGGTAATTTCGTCATGGCGTTCTCCATAAAAAAAGACCTCTCTTCAGGGAAGGAGATCTGTTCAACAAATCGGCCCAACATGGGCGTCAGGAAGAGAATACAAAAAAACGGATCTTCGGTCAGCTATAAACACGACATTGAGGTACCGGTTTTCATCTTAAATG
>DBGFLV010000231.1:0-11306 GCA_048528425.1 Oxalobacter sp.
TAAATGTCCATGGCCCGACAAAGGTCTTGCCAGGCCTGTTTTTTACCCGCCGGCGTTCTCAGGAGATAAGATGGGTGGTAAGTCACGATCAGAGGGATGCGACGACCGCCGACTCGGAAAAAATGTTCTTTGCTTCTCAGCGAACCGAGCGAGACGTCGCGCCCGGTATTTAACAACGCCACGGCAGCCGTCTTGCCCAGAGCGACCATGATCCTGGGACGGATCAGTTCGATCTGTCGTTCCAGGTAGGGCATACAGGTGGCGGCTTCTTCTTCCGTCGGTTGCCGGTCTTTTCCAAACTCGTTACTGGCCCGGCACTTGACGACGTTGGCGATGTAGACGTTGGAACCCCGCTTCATCCGCATCGCAGCCATGATACTGTCGAGCAGCTTTCCCGATCGACCTACAAACGGTTCTCCCTGCTGGTCTTCGTGGAAACCGGGCCCTTCCCCGACGAACAGCCAGTCCGCCTGGCGATCTCCGACACCGGGCACGACCTTGTTACGCGTCCGGCAAAGATGGCATCGCTCGCAACAGCCGATTTCATCCAGCAGCTTCTCCCAGCTTTCCGTTGTGTCCGGTACGGCAGACGACACCGGATGGACGGCTAAAGCCGGTGTTTCATCAGGCACAACCGGCACCTCCCCGGCAAACGCTGTGACGGTAGCCACCGGCCCAACCGATTCCGGAGCGGACACCATTTCCGCAGTCTGCTCAGTGAACGGGGAATCCGCTCCGGCTGCAACCGGTTCAACTGCCGTTTCCGTTTTCATTGACGTTCCCGGTGCAGACAGGGCCCAACTCGTGATCCCCATCTCTTTCAGATAACGTTTCCGTTCGGTTTCGTCCAGTACGCTCATAATTCCAGCCTCATTACCAGGGCGTCCTCTCGAGTATCGACGTAATACCCCTTGCGCACGCCAATTGTTTTGAACCCCGTTTTTTCGTAGAGTCCGACTGCCGCTTCGTTAGTCGGACGCACTTCCAAAAGCATCGACGCCATACCGGCCTCACGTGCCACGGCCACCGCCCTGTCCATCAACAACCGACCGTAACCTCGCCCGTGATAGTGACCGGCGACAGCGATTTTCAGCAAGTGCATTTCATCGACCACTTCCATGGCAATAAAATAACCGACGAGATCATCCGCTTCGTTCCGCAAAACCTGTCCCCAGTCTTCCGAAGCCACCGAACTCAGGAAATTGCGGTAAGTCCAGTGATAAGAAAAAACGCTTTGCTCGATGTAATACACTTCGTGCAAATCCTTGATCAGCATCGGCTCGAACTTCAGCCTTTCTTTTTCCACACTTGCGTTTTCCAAACCGTCTGTTGCCTTTTCACCTTCTTTCGGAAAACCGCTCATGCCGTTTTTTCCTTCAGCGCCAGTCTTTCGGCCGTTTTGAGCGCCACCTTATTGCGCAGGTAAACGGGTTCGACGTCCGCGGCGGTAACCGCTTCCCCTCGTTTGAAACGCAGAGCGCCCAGCCGAACGACGGCTTCTGCATCCGGCATAACGGCCGGGTACTGTCTGGAAGACGAAACCACAGCTGCCAACTCGTCAGTATAAGCCGTCAGTCCGTTACCGCAAAACGCAGGCTGCCCTTGCGGGGTGACGTCCGAAGCGGAAGAAAGGCACGGGCCTTTCAATACTTGCCAGCCTCCGTTTTCATAACGGTACTCGCCCCAGTAAACTTCATGCATGCGTGCGTCCAGCAAGGCCAGTACGTCCGTTTCCCCCGTTTGAAGACGGCACGATTCCGCCATCGCTTCCAGCGTGACAACAGGCACGACAGGCACGGATGTGGCAAAAGACAAGCCTTGGGCAATTCCGCAGGCAGTACGAAGCCCGGTAAAAGAACCCGGGCCACACCCGAAAGCGATTGCGTCGCAATCGGCGACGGTTATTCCTTCTTCATTAAGAAGCGACTCCAGCATCGGCAACACTGTTCGGGAATGGGTAGCAAAGCCTTGACTGGAAGCTAAACGAATCACCCCGTCACGCATCAGGGCCACTGAAGCGATATCGGAAGAGGTATCAAAAGCAATGAAAATCGACATGATGGTTATTGTACTGCCAAGCGGCGATTTGCCGGACAATTCAGGATAACGCTTGTCTCAAAAGAGTCAACCCGTCGCCCGTGCCCGACAAAACGTGATCTACAAATGATGCAAATAACGCGACGCCAAACTGACAAAAACCATCAGGGCCGCCACGATACCGAAAACGACGTACAAACTCGTGGCATGGGCGATAAACCCCATCATTGCCGGACCGATCAGAAGACCCAGATATCCCAGTGTCGTTACCGATGAAATCGCCAGATTGACCGGCATTTTTTTTTGTCGCGAAGCGATAGTGAACAGCAACGGAATCAGATTGGAGGCACCCAGTCCGACAATGACAAACCCGGCAAAGGCCACTGCTGTTGAAGACGCGGCCATGACGGTCACGAAACCGGCGGCCGCAATGAAGCCGCTTCCCGTCATGACCCGGGTAATACCCAGCCACTCAACCAACCGGTCTCCAAAAAGACGGCCTGTCGAAATCGCCACCGAAAAAACGGCGAACGCCAGACCGGCCGTATCCGTCGGAACAGCCTTGGTCGTTGTCATGAACAGAGCCCCCCAGTCAAGAACGACACCGTCGCCCATGTACAGGATGAAACAGAGCACGCCTAAAAGCAGAATACCGCTTTTGGGTAGTACAAAAAAAGCCCTGCTTTTACTCTGATTGCCGTAGGGAAACAGAAAACGCGCAAACACGGCCAAAAGCGAAACGATGAGCGTCCCGGCCAACCAACTGACGGCTTCAAGCGGCGACAGTCCCAGCTTGAGCAGAGCGGAAACAAGCAGGCCCCCCAGAAAACCACCGACACTGTACATACCGTGAAAGCCGGACATCATGCTACGGCTCCGTTCCTTTTCCACCAGAATGGCCTGAATGTTCATGGCCACGTCCACCACGCCGGATGAAACACCGAACAAAAAAAGCGCCGTTCCGAAAGCCCAGCGAGTGGAAACGTAAGCCAGGGCAACGAGCGAGAGCATAAATACCGTCGTCGAGACGGTCAGAGTTTTACGACAGCCGAACCGGCCGGTCAGGTACCCGGCAAAAGGCATGGAAACCATCGCTCCCGATCCGATTAAGAGCAGCAGCAAGCCCAATGCCGCTTCATCAACGCCCAGGCGTGCCTTGGCGTACGGAACCAGAACCGCCCAGGCGGAAATGGCCAGTCCCAACGCCAGAAAAATGAAGCGGGTGGCATGGCCGTGTCCGGTCGTTCCGGTCACGTCGTGTGCAGTCAACGCCACATCAGCCTTCCTTTCTCCGCTGGGCCGGGATCAGTCTCTCCCGCAACTTATCGACCAAACGGGAATAAATCCGGTTGAACGTCACCATTTCGTCACGCGTGATTTCACTGACAATGGCGTTTTCGTGCACAGCCAGTTCCTGGAGAATGCACGTGATGGTTTCGTTGCCCTTTTCGGTCAGCAAGAGTTGAACCCGTCGCCGATCGGTTGCATGCGGGACACGACGGATCAGGTCGTTTTTTTCAAGCTGATCCAGCAGGTTCGTCATCGTTTGCCGGGGAATGAACAGACTGTCCGACAGTAGCGCCGGTTCAACCGCTTCTGTTGCTCTTGACATCGTATCTAAAATGATGATCCAGACGTAGGAAACGCCGCGTTTCTTGCACCAGTCGGCATAGAGACGGTTTTCCTGCTGTGCCAGGGTGAAATGGCGATAAAAAAGTTCATCAGTCATGGATAAACAACCCCATCATTCCGAAATTTTAAGTACGAATGTAGATTATCCGATTTCGGATAATTTAGCCAGCCTTGTCGATGCCAAAAGTGTCCAATCCACTCCTACCGGGAGAACTGCCGGTATTTCCCCGGTTTGACAGGGCGACGCCGATCAGATCTGTCGGAGTAAACAGACACCTTGCGCGGATTCCGTGTGGTTACCGTCCCCGGTTCATTTCAACAATCGGGAAGTGTCCGGGCCGACGCACCCAACCGAAACGATTCATGTCGAAAGAGGTCGTCCCGGACTGCCGGGAAAAGAAGATAAAAAGGGTTGCCCTAATAGAAAAGCTCGTTTAGCGGGTTTTGCGATGACGAAACGCTGGAGCAAACCGCCTCTAACTGAAAAAACACGTGGGCCTTTGCAAGCGCTAAAGCAGGAAAAGGCGCAAGGTCGTAACCTGTCAATTAAACAGCATGTTGTGTTCGTGCATGGCACATCGGTTCATGACGACTTTGAGACCGGCGTCTGACGCGATTTTTTCCGCTTCTTCGCTGACAATCCCTTTTTGCATCCAGAGCACTTTCGCTCCGATTTCAACAGCTTGCCGCGCGATATCCGGCATGAATTCGGCACGTCTGAAGCAGTCAACCATATCGACTTTTTCACTCTTGGGAATAGCCGTAAGAGACGGATAACAGGTCTCCCCTAATCCTTCCGTCAGGTTGGGATTGACCGGAATAATGCGGTAACCGACTTTCTGGAGATGTTCGGGGACGAAATAGCCAGCCTTGTCCGGATCGTCAGAAAAACCGACGACAGCAATGGTTCGGGTTTCTTCCAGAATTTTCTTGATCCCTTCCGGGTCTTTTACCAGCATGTCAGCCTCCTTGAAAGCGATTTCGGTTGAGAAAAGCAGAAACTACCTGTCTGTGGTTATTGTCGAACGCTTTGGAGGATCCTCTGATGACATTTATCTAGAAAAGGCGACGGAGAACACCTGACAACGGCTGCTGCCGTGTCTTTGACACGGGAGCGGCCTTGTCGGGCAGGCAGCCTTTCGGATTGCCGTTGCCGGACAGCGGGCGCCCCCTTGACCGTCAGGACTTCATTTCAGAAACAGTTCGGTGTATTGTTCCAGCATGCAACGGTCGGAAACAACTTTGAGACCGGCGTCTGACGCGATTTTTTCCGCTTCTTCGCTGACGATTCCCTTTTGCATCCAGAGCACTTTGGCTCCGATTTCGACGGCTTCGCGAGCAATTTCGGGCATGGCTTCAGCACGGCGGAAGCAGTCGACGACGTCGACTGGAAAAGGAATGGCTTTCAGACTCGGATAAGCCTTTTCACCCAGGCCTTCGGTAATGGTCGGGTTGACCGGAACGATCTGGTAACCGTGTTCCTTCAGGAACTTGGGCACGTAATAACCGCCTTTGGTTTCATTGGTAGAAAAGCCGACAATGGCAATGACGCGGCCGTTTTCCAAAATGTCACGGATGCCTTTTTCGTCGTTAACGATCATGATTTTCTCCTGGTAATTAAGTCGGGCTTGTTACAGTCTGTTTTCGGGGTACCTGGTCAATTGACCAGTTCATTATCGCCCAGTTCCACAAATTGTGCAGACCGGTCTCTTCCTTGTCTGGAAAAAGACGCAAGAAACGCATAGCCTGCTTCAGTGTGGTGACCGGATCGTCTGACGCAATCGGTCGGGCACGGGTCTGTTTCGACAGCTTTTCACCAGCTTCGTTCACAGCCAGCGGCAAGTGGGCATAATGAGGCGCGGTTTTGCCGAGACAGTCGTAAAGCCAGATTTGGCGGGGAGTAGAGGCCAGCAGATCGGCCCCGCGTACCACATGGGTGATTTTCTGGTCGATGTCGTCCACGACCACGGCAAGCTGATAAGCGAAGAGGCCGTCGGCCCTGACCAGAACGAAATCGCCGACGTCTTTTAGCAGTTGCTGGGACTGGTGCCCCTGTATCACGTCATCAAAAACGACGACTTTTGCCGGGACACGCACCCGCCAGGCGCGAGCCTTTTTTCCGGCAGGCAAACCGTTTCGGCAGGTTCCCGGATAAACAGGTGCACCGTCGATGCCGATCGCGGAATCGGCGATTTCACGCCGGGTACAAGCACATCCGTAAATCAAATCCTGCTTTTTCAAGCGCTCGAACACTTCCCGGTAAACGGCGCTTCTTTCCGACTGACGGAGAATCGTACTGTCCCATTCAAAACCGAACGCTTCCAGCGTTTTCAAAATGGACGTTTCGAACTCAGGGCGGCATCGGGTGACGTCGACGTCTTCAATTCGTACCAGCCACTCTCCCCCGTTCGCCTTTGCATCCAGATAACTGCCGACAGCGGCGACTAACGAACCGAAATGCAGCTCACCAGTCGGTGACGGAGCGAAACGGCCGCGATAAACGAATTTTTCCAAAGCGTTCCCCTTGCCGGACAGAAGGGTAAAAACCCCGTGTTACGGGATCGAGACGGTTTTCCGGCGTATCCGTAAAGTGTCTGTTGTCGAAAAAGGTGCCGTTTCCGTTCCCGTTACGCTAAAATGGCTGCCCCAAGTTTACCGTTTTACCCCATTCATTGTCATTATGCCGTTTACCCAACTGCAAAAAACGGACTACGCCTCCCTGATCGGAACTTTGTCGGAAAACTCCTGGATCGTGGCGTGCTTTTGTGCCCACTGGTGTGGCGCCTGTCGGTCATGGCGCCCTGCCTTTGAAAAACTGGCGGCGAAATATCCCGACATCGTCTTTTTGTGGATCGACATTGAAGATCACGCCGAGCTGCTGGACGATCTGGACGTGGAAAATTTTCCCAGTCTGTTGATCCAGTACGGCGACATTGTCAATTTTTTCGGCTGCGTCCACCCAGAGGCCCATCTGGCCGAGCGGCTGTTGAAGAGCCAACTGGAAACGGCGTTACCCGAAATGAAACGGCTGGCGTCCAGTAATGAAGAACACGCCTGCTGGCAAAAGGACGTCAATTTGAGAATGCTGTTGTACCGCGCCGTCGGGAATGCAACTTAACGCTTCCTCTTTCAAGACGCTTCCTTCAATTCGATGACGGTTTTTACACGCCAGAGACAAACCGCCCCTTTGTTGCCTTTTTCAATGTCGTCCAAAACTGCTTCATGCCGTTGCTGTTCTGCTTCGGTCGCCTTCCGGATGAAAATCGGAAAGGCCGACAGGGAAACGTTCTTTTCCGCTTCTTCGTCGGCCAACGCAGTCAGCCGCTCGATTTCCAGTGTTTCCTGTCCGCGGGTCATGGCTAAATAGACTTCCGCCAGCAACTCCGAGTCCAGCAACGCGCCATGCAGTGTCCGGTGCGTATTGTCGATCTCGAAGCGCTCGCACAGAGCGTCCAGCGAATTGCGTCTTCCGGGAAACATGTCGCGAGCCTTGACCAGACTGTCGGTCACCGCCGACACCAGCTCTTCAACCGGCGGCATCCCGAGCCGTCCGAGCTCGGCGTTTAAGAAGCCCAGGTCGAACGGGGCATTGTGAATGATCAGTTCGGCCCCCCGGATGTAATCGCAAAAAGCCTCCGCGATGTCGGCGAATTTGGGTTTGTCCGACAGAAATTCGGTCGTCAAACCGTGAATGGCCAGGGCATCCGGATGCGAATCGCGCTCGGGATTGATGTATTGATGGTAGTGACGGCTGGTCACGCGGCGGTCGATGATTTCCACACAGCCGATTTCAATAATCCGATCGCCATCGTTGGCGTAAAGGCCGGTTGTTTCCGTATCGAGTACGACGTATCTCATAAATCGGTTCCGTTATTTTCCGGTTGAAGTTTTCTGGCGATAAACGCGCCACGGTAGCGGTCGTCCAGGGGAATGCGGACGCGGTGGCCACTGCCGGGTGCCACCGTCACGGCGTTTCCAGCCTCGTCTTCCATTTTATCCAGTAAAACGACGGTGTTACCGCCCGGATGAAAAACGTCAAGTTTATCGCCCACGGCGAAACGGTTTTTGACGAGAACGGTCGCCCATCCGTTTTCAGTGGCCACGACGTCGCCCACATAGTGACTGTTGTGCAGTTCGGAAGCGCCGGTCAGGTAATTCTGGTATTCCTGTGTGTGATGACGCTGGTAGAAACCGTCCGTGTAACCCCGATTCGCCAATCCCTGCAATGCGCCCAGAAGCGTTGTATCGAAAGGACGACCGGCAACGGCGTCGTCGATGGCCTGTCGATAAACTTGCGCGGTTCGCACGACATAGTAAACCGATTTGGTGCGGCCCTCGATTTTCAGCGAATCAATCCCGATTTTGACCAGCCGTTCGACGTGCTCGACTGCTCTCAAGTCCTTCGAATTTAAAATGTAAGTACCGTGTTCGTCCTCGAAAACCGGCATCCACTGCCCTGCCCGTTTGCCTTCCTCGAGCAAATAAACCCGGTCGGCGTCAGGATGACGCGGCATGTTCCCCAAGGCAGACGGTACCATTTCCGTGGGAGAAGAAAGCGGTAGGCGGCTTACCGGTGTCACGTCACCCGTCGCGTCTTCTTCTGCATAGGCAAGTTTATAGTTCCAGCGGCAGGAATTGGTGCAAGTACCCTGATTGGAGTCACGATGGTTGAAGTATCCCGACAGCAGACACCGGCCCGAATAGGCAACGCACAGGGCACCGTGAACAAACACTTCCAGTTCAATATCCGGACACTGCTGCCGGATCTCCTCGATTTCGTTCAACGACAGTTCGCGTGACAGGATGATGCGCGTCAGCCCCATCCGTTGCCAGAACCGTACGTCCGCCCAATTGATCGCATTAGCCTGAACCGACAAGTGCACCGGCACATCGGGCCATTTTTCGCGCACCAGCATGATTAACCCCGGATCGGCCATGATCAGGGCGTCCGGTTTCAATGCCACGACAGGTTCCATATCGGCCAGATAGGTTTTCAATTTGGCATTGTGCGCGTAAATGTTACTGGCCACATAGAATTTCTTGCCGCGCCGATGCGCTTCGTCGATCCCGGCTTTCAGGGTTTCCAGCGTGGAAAACGCGTTGTTCCGGGCGCGCAGGCTGTAACGCGGCTGCCCGGCATAAACGGCGTCGGCGCCGAAATCGTAAGCGGCTCGCATTTTGTCGACGGAACCGGCAGGCAGTAACAGTTCGGGAGAAGCAAGCATGGCCATTCGTAAACTGAAGCAAAAGAGCATTATAGCGAATGCGTCCGGTCAATTCATGAAAAAGCGGAAAATAACGGAATGACCGGAAAATATGTTATAAAAACAGGCAATGCGAAAGGAGACGTCCCGACGACGCGACAATCATCGGAAGCGGGCGTTTGGTAATTGACACTGTCCACCTGACTGACGAAAGGAAAGAGATGGAAAAAACATATTGCCAGTCATGCGGTATGCCAATGACAGACCGGGATGCGGTTTACGGCAAGAACGCCGACGGCACGACAAACCCGCACTATTGCAA
Source organism: Oxalobacter sp. (assembly GCA_048528425.1). Taxonomy (GTDB): domain Bacteria; phylum Pseudomonadota; class Gammaproteobacteria; order Burkholderiales; family Burkholderiaceae_D; genus Oxalobacter. The sequence continues at coordinate 9,196 of DBGFLV010000231.1, forward strand.
CTATTGTTACAACCACGGGCGGTTCACGTCAGACATGACGATGGATCAGATGATTGAACACTGTGCACCCCATCTGGCCGCTTCCGGTTCGGGCATGACACGAGACGAAGCCCGACAATTGATGAAAGCGTTTTTCCCCACCTTAAAACGTTGGCGCGACCACGATTGATTGCTTCGGCAGTCTGCGGACAACGACGTGACCGGGAAAAACCGTGTCTTGCCGGGCCGGCATTTTCCCGTTTCCTCCTGATGGCCCGTCATCAGAACGGAATCCCAAACGGCAACCAAACACAAACCATCGAAACAAGCGTACTGACCGGGACAGAGACTACGATAAATGCCCAGAACTCCGGCCGGCTGGATCTACCCCTGAAATTGTCATCGTTTTTGATCGTCCGGATAAATGATTGAATGAGCCACATGCATGTCCCCGCTTTGCAACGAAGTTAAACACACTGGTTTCTATTGAAAACATCCGTCAAATACCGTCACCGGACCGCCTGATGGACAGTGGAAAAGCAGCACCGCAAATAAAAAACACGTTCATCCGGTTTTCCGTTATTCCGGCAAAACAGAAAGGATCGAAACCGTCTTGCCAGAATAGTGCGGAAAAAACGCATAACATGACTTACACTGCCAACGCTTCGGAAAAGCACTTTTCCAATCACAAAAATCGCTGTCTCTTTTCCGAATGACAGAAGGTTTTTCTGATTTAAGAGGTGATCTTTTTCGCCTCATTAAGTGTTTAAAGTGAATCCATTATCATTCGGTTTGACAAATCGGACTGTTCTTTTTCCCGGACAGTTCAATCCGGGGAAGTTGTCAAAAAAACCGGCGTCACGATCAAATGGAAAACGAGGTAAACCCGTTATCCGGCCGGCCAATCTGCGCGATAGGGTCTGACGTATGGAAACAGGAGATAAACCGGACGGAAAACAGGAATATCAATCGAACAATACCTGCCAGTTTTCGTCGGCTGATGCCAGAAAACACATCCGAATGTGTTCTTCCGTATTTTTTTCGGTAAACAAAGGCGGCAGGTGATCCAGCGCGAAATAAGCACTGTCAGTCGTTTCCGGGTTAGGCTGAAACCGTCCTCCCCGGGCCTCACACAAAACGAACAGTTTGCAAACGCCGTAAGCACAAGGTTTGGCCTGTTTCCGGTTACCGTCCAAAACCGCAATCAACCGGACGGGTTCGACATCCAGCCCTGCTTCTTCTTTAACTTCCTTGACCGTGTTGGAAGCAATGGATTGATCGACGTCCACCCAGCCGCCCGGCAGAGACCACTTTCCCTGGCTTTCCCTGACCAAAAGAATTTCGCCGTCCCGGAAAATGGCAGCCCGGGTATCGAGTTTGGGCGTTTGGAAACCCGTTTCGTTACAGAACAGTTCGCTGACCCTTTCCATCGACAGCCCTGTTTTTTCAGCCATGATTTCAGCGGCAATGTCACGGATGCGGTCGAAACGTTCCAGATCGAAAGCGTCTTTTGAATAAGTCTGTCCTGCCTGAGCGATGAACTGGAGTTCAACAGCCCAAGCAAGCCACGGCTCGGGGACTGCCTTTTCGGAAGGTTGGCCCAGAAAAACAGCCAAATCAGCCGGACGTTTCAAGCAGGTCACAGCCGCCCGGCAAGCACTGTCCGGCGAACACCAGAGCGCCAGGACACAATCGACGCTTTCTTTTTGTGCACGTTTCAAACCCGTGTCCGTAGAAGTTACGAACAGGACGTCACGACGGCTGTGTTCCGTTTTTTTCAGATATCGTTCCAGTGGCGTACCGGTCTGACGGGCCGAATTGTCTGTCCCGACCAGCTCTGAAAAATAAGCAAGCAGGCCCATATCCTTCAGTGTTTCTCGCGCCTTGTGCTCGTCATAAGTAGAAATGGCGCCCAGGGTGAACCCCGCTGATTTCAATCCCTGCACCAACGGTCTGACCCCGGCACACGAAGCGAACTGTCCCGACAGATTGCCCAGAAAAGCCGACACGGAAAAATCCGGTTCCACCAGCGTGCCTTCCAGGTCAAAAATGATGTGACGGTATTTCATGCCCTGCTCCATAATCAAACGGTCTGTCGACTTCCCCGGTTCATGATACCGTCTCTTTTCTTC
>DBGFLV010000232.1:0-7795 GCA_048528425.1 Oxalobacter sp.
CCGATTTGACATCGAAAATGAAAGCGGGCGAACTGGTCAATTACGTGGCAAAACAGGTCGGTGGTAAGGGTGGCGGCCGTCCCGACATGGCGCAGGCCGGAGGCTCTGACCCGAGCAGCTTGCCGGAAGCGTTGGAAAGCGTGAAGCCCTGGATAACCGAAAAGCTGGGCTGACGGTGATGGAAGACGACAGTGACAAAGCGGTCGATCAGACCCTCGACACCTGCGGATTGACGTGTCCGATGCCGATTCTGAAAGCCAAGAAAGCGTTGGCGAAAATGGAATCGGGACAGTTGCTACGGGTATTGGCGACCGATCCGGGAGCGGTCCGCGACTTCCACTTTTTCGGTAGCCAGACAGGTAACGAAGTCGTCGGACAAACGGAAGAAAACGGTGTTTTTTCCATTGTCGTCAGACGTAAATGAGATTGAAGAGAACGAAGTGATTGCTGGAGTGTGCGCATGAAAATACTGGTGCCTGTCAAACGGGTCGTGGATTACAACGTCAGAATCCGGGTCAAACCGGACGGGAGCGGTATCGAAACGGACAATGTGAAAATGTCGATGAATCCGTTTGACGAAATTGCCGTGGAAGAAGCGGTACGCCAGAAGGAAGCGGGTGTGGCTACGGAAGTCGTCGCCGTGTCGTGCGGCGTGGAAAAGGCTCGCGACACGCTTCGGACGGCGCTGGCGATCGGCGCCGACCGGGCTGTTCTGGTCGGCACGGAAGAGTCCCTGCAACCGTTGGCTGTCGCAAAAATACTGAAAAAAATCGTGGAACAGGAGCAACCGGAGCTGGTCATTCTGGGGAAGCAGGCCACGGACGACGACGCCAACCAGACCGGTCAGATGCTGGCGTCGTTACTCGACTGGCCGCAGGCGACGTCCGTGTCGAAACTGGTGGTGGAAAACGGGAAAGCAACCGTAACCCGTGAAATCGACGACGGTCAGGAAACGCTGGTCTTGCAATTGCCGGCCGTCGTGACCGCCGATCTGCGTTTGAACGAGCCGCGTTATGTGACCTTACCCAACATGATGAAAGCCAAGAAGAAACCGGTGGTATCGACTACCCCGGAAGAACTGGGCGTTTCAGTCAGCTCACGTCTTGAGACCGTGAAGGTCACTGAACCGGCCGTTCGCTCCGAAGTCAGGATGGTACCCGACGTTGCCACGTTGGTTTTGTGTTTGAAAAACGAAGCCAAGGTAATTTGAACCCGGTTGAATGTTTACCCCGTTTCGCTACAGGATTTTGAAATGCCCATTCTCGTTATTGCCGAACACGACAATCACTCTTTAAAAAGCGTCACCTCAAGTGCGGTCAGTGCCGCCCTGGCCTGCGGTCAGGACGTTCATTTGCTGGTGGCCGGGTATCAGTGCCGACAGGCGGCTGATGAAGCGGCTACGATTGCCGGTGTGGCCAAAGTGTTGCTGGCGGACGCCGCTTCGCTTGAACACGGTTTACCGGAAAATACGGCCGAACAGATTCTATCGGTTGCATCCACTTATTCTCACCTCGTGGCACCTGCCACGTCGTTCGGCAAAGCCGTCATGCCGCGTGTCGCCGCCAAACTGGACGTCGAACAGATTTCGGAAGTGACCAAAGTGATTTCGGCCGATTCGTTCGAGCGTCCGATCTATGCGGGCAATGCCATTGCCACCGTCCGGTCGTTCGATCCGATCAAGGTCATCACAGTCAGAACGACTGCGTTTGCACCCGCGGAAAAGGGAAATTCCGCTCCGATTGAAACGGTGGCCGCCGTTTCCGGCAGCAACAAGTCGGTTTACCAGTCTCGTCGTACCGACAAATCGTCGCGTCCGGAGCTCTCCAGTGCGAAAATTGTCGTGGCAGGCGGCCAGGGGGTGGGTTCTGCCGAAAATTTCCGGTTGCTCGAACAGCTGGCGGACAAACTGGGGGCGGCAATCGGTGCCTCGCGAGCAGCCGTTGACGCCGGTTACGTAGCGAACGATTTGCAGGTCGGCCAGACAGGCAAGATTGTCGCGCCCGATCTTTATATCGCGATCGGCATCTCCGGGGCCATTCAGCACGTTGCCGGTATCAAAGACGCTAAAACTATCGTGGCCATCAATCAAGACCCTGACGCGCCCATTTTTCTCTCAGCCGATTACGGCATTGTCGGGGATTTGAACGAGCTGGTGCCGCAACTGGTGGCCGCACTGGACTAATTGCGGCAAAGCTGACGGTCGACAAATGTAAGATTGAAATTGCTTTTAAATTAAATCGGTAAACGGGGCTGCCGGAAGACGGTACCGTTTTGAAGAAAACAGCAGAAGGATTCAGGCCGGTTTACCGGTCGGGCCGGCCTGCTTTGAACATGTTGAATTCCGTATGGAATACCAAGGAGTCACTATGCCAGTTTCAGAAAGTGCGACGACATCGTCCTTATTTGTCCCACAAGAAATTTCTACTGAAGTGCTGCTCGAAAAATACGCCAAGGGAGGCGAGACGACGGCAGAAGAGGTCATGGAAAGAGTGGCTTGTGCACTGGCTGAAGTGGAAGCACCGAAAAACCGCAAAAAATATGCGGAAGAATTTTTGTGGGCGCTGCAAAACGGTTTCATCCCGGCCGGGAGAGTCAGTAGTGCTGCGGGAACCGGATTGCAAACGACGTTGATTAACTGCTTCGTGCAACCGGTCGGGGACTCCATCACCAACACAGTCGACGGAAAACCAGGTATTTACACCGCGTTGGCGCAAGCGGCCGAAACGATGAGAAGAGGCGGCGGTGTCGGCTACAATTTTTCTTCGATTCGTCCGCGAGGAGCACGGGTGCGCGGTACCGGCAGCAGTGCTTCCGGCCCCATTTCATACATGAAAGTGTTTGACCGCTCTTGCGAGACGGTCGAGTCGGCCGGAGCGCGTCGGGGAGCGCAAATGGCCGTGCTGAATATCGACCATCCCGACATTTTGGAATTCATCACCATCAAGCAAGAACAGAACCAGTTAAGCAACTTCAACGTTTCTGTTGGGGTTACCGACGAATTCATGCGTGCCGTTGAAACGGACGGCGATTTCGAGCTCTCGCATGTTGCCGAACCTAATGATGAGCTGAAAGCGAAAGGGGCTTTCAAACGGGACGACGGCAAGTGGGTTTACAGCAAGGTGAAAGCCAGAGACGTTTGGGATCTGGTCATGAAGAGTACCTATAACGCGGCCGAACCCGGCGTACTCTACATTGATCGCATCAACCGGGAAAACAATCTGGCCTATTGCGAGGTGATCGAAGCCACCAATCCCTGTGGTGAGCAACCGTTGCCGGATTATGGCTGTTGCTGTCTGGGAAGCCTGAACTTGACGTCGTTCGTCACAGCGCCTTTTTCGGCACAGCCGCTTTTTGACTTCAATTTGTTGATCAGAGTGACGAAAATCGCTGTCCGGATGCTGGACAACGTCTTGACAGCGACGAAATGGCCTCTTGAAGAACAAGCGAAAGAGGCGGAAGCCAAGCGCCGTATCGGACTCGGTTTCACCGGTCTGGGCGATGCCCTGATCATGCTGGGCGTACGTTACGATTCGGAAGAAGCACGTCATCTGGCTGCCGAAATCGCCAGAACAATGCGTGATGCCGCTTATGACGGTTCGGCCGAGCTCGCAAAAGAACGCGGCTGTTTCCTGATGTTCGATGTGGAACAGTATCTGAAAAGCCGGTTCGTGTCCCGCCTGCCTGAAGAATTGAGAGAAAAAATCCGTAAACACGGAATCCGCAATTCGCATCTGACGTCTATTGCACCGACCGGGACGATTTCACTGGCTTTTGCCGATAACGCTTCAAACGGGATCGAACCGGCTTTTTCATGGTTTTACAACCGGGTCAAGCGCATGCCGGACGGTTCCAAAAAGAACTATACGGTCGAGGATCACGCCTATCGCATTTATCGTTCCCTGAACCATGACGTATCCAAGCTGCCGGATTATTTCGTGTCGGCGCTGGAAATTTCAGCAATAGATCACATGCTGATGGTGGCCGCTGTGGCGCCGTTTATCGACGCGGCCATCTCCAAAACGGTCAATGTGGCGGAAGACTATCCTTATGAAGATTTCAAGAACCTGTACATGGAAGCCTGGAAAAAAGGATTGAAAGGGATTACGACTTATCGTCCGAACAACGTCAGAACCGCTATCCTTTCCGTTCCGACCGAAAAAGAGAAGGAAACCGTCGACGAAAAAAGCGTTTCCCAATCGGTGACGCTTTCGGAACAGGACAGGCGCATTATTTTAAAGGAGGTGACTATCGCTCCACCCTTGTCTTCCCTGCGCTGGCCGTCCCGGCCCATGTTGCCTGCCGGTGCATCGGCCTGGATCAGCGAACAGATTCAGTCTCCTCAGGGAGAATTCGCCGTTGCCGTTTCCGATCACGACGGTATTCCGTTTGAAGTTTGGGTTCTGGGCGGTCAGCCACCGAGAGGACTGGATGCGATTGCCAAAACCTTGTCGATCGACATGCGGGCCAACGACCGGAGCTGGCTCTCCAAGCGTTTCACGATGCTCTCCAATGTCGGCGGCGATTCCTTCGAGATGCCGATGCCGCCAAACGGCGAATTCGTCCAGGTGCCGAGTGCGACGGCCGCGTTGGCCAGACTGGTGATGTGGCGTTACAACCAGCTGGGCGCCCTGGATCACCATCCGGACGACCCGTCACCGGTACTGGATGCCTTGTTTGCACCGCACGAGCCCCGGACGGGAACGGACGGTACCCTGGCGTGGGTGGCGGACGTCCAGAATCCGTCGACCGGGGATGATTTCGTCCTGATGTTGAAAGAACTGGAAATGCCGGACGGGACGCGCCGTCCTTACAGTATGGGATTGACCGGCGGTCATCCGCGTGCTTTAGACGGCTTGTGCAAGCTGCTGTCGGTCGACATGCGCGTCATTGATCCGGCGTGGATTGGTATGAAATTGCGCAAGCTTTTGAATTATGCGGAACCGCGCGGCGATTTCCTGGCCCGGGTGCCGGGGGCGGCCCGCCAGGCCAGCTTTCCGTCGACGGTGGCTTACATCGCCCAGCTCGTCATTCACCGTTACGCCATGCTGGGCATTTTGATGCCGGACGGTCATCCGGTCAAACCGTTGGGTGTGGTCGCTGACGAACCGGTTCGCGACGTTCGCCACGTCACGTTGAGAATGTCAGGCAAGTTGTGTGCCGAATGCGGTAACACGACGGTAATCCGGAAAGACGGATGTGATTTCTGTACGGCTTGCGGAGCCATCGGTTCTTGCGGCTAGGGTTTCTCGACGAACCAAGGCCTTGCCGTCACTGTGCCGTATCGCAGGATTTTTAACCGGAGGAGAAAGCGATGGAGGACAGCCTGGCGAAAAACGCAGGACGTTTTACCGGTTTTGCCGGATTATATGATCAGGCGCGGCCTGTCATGCCGCTTTATGCGGTCGAAATCATGGAACGGTATCTGGGGAGACGGCCTGAAAAAGTGGTTGATCTGGGGTGTGGAACCGGCCTTTCCACACTGGCCTGGCTGGGACACGCCGATGATGTGACGGGTATTGATCCCAGTGACGACATGCTCGCGGTTGCAAAAGGCAAAAAAACCGCCGGGATTGCCTTCAAAAAAGGGTCTTCCAGCGATACCGGAATGGCTGCCAGTTCGGTCGACGTCGTTGTCTGTTCCCAGTCGTTCCATTGGATGGAACCGTGTTCGACCCTGTCGGAAGTCAACCGTATTTTAAAGCCCGGGGGCGTTTTCGCGACTGTCGATTGTGACTGGCCGCCTGTTTGCGTTTGGCAAGTGGAAAAAGCGTATGACGATCTGCTGGAAAAGGTGCGCCTGATTGAAGAAACGGATTCGGTCGTCAAAGCGACGTTTGTACGCTGGGATAAGGAAAATCATCTGCACCGTCTGCGGCAAAGTGACGATTTCCGTTACGTCCGGGAAATTGTTTTTTCCAGTCGGGAGAAGTGTTCCCGGGAGCGCTTTGTCGAACTGGCCAAAAGTCAGGGCGGTGTACAAACTCTTTTAAAACGGGAGGCCACCTTGATTAATAAAGAACTCGACAGGTTTGAAAAGACAGTACACCGCTATTTGGATGAAGGGATTTTCGACGTCGATTTCGGTTACCGGATGCGAATTGGTGTCAAATAAGCGGGTTTTTAATAATAAAGAAGGTAAACCGGGTGTGTGTTTCGTTTGCCGCTTTTTCAACCCGGACAAATAGGAAGAGGGCGGCCTGATCGCTTTACCGCCTCTTTTTCTCTCCGGATTACCCCGATGAGAGTTCACACGTGTTTGAGCGTATTCCGCTAAGCTATCGCCGATAAGGCGGCAAACGGTGCCGACCGGGTGAAAGGGGCGAGTCTAACGTCAAACCCGTCCCCAACGTTGTAGCGGTTTTGGCTTTCGGGAAACGGGAAAACGGCTGGCTCTTCACGAACGGCGCAAAACCCTTTTTATCGTTTTTCCTCCTTCTCTTGCCGGCATGTTTGTGAAAAGTCAAGGGAAAAGAACGACAATCCGCTAGCATCCTCTCTTTGACGCAACATCTTGCGTCGTCACTTCTCATCTAACGGGGACAGGATTAGCCATCCGGTGAAGGTGTATCCCCTTCTTGTTGTCAATCCCGTGAGGTCATGATGTTATCGAGCACATATGTTCAAGTCGCTGTGGTCAATGAAAATCGTCTGATCAAGCGACAGCTAAACAATCTAAAAGAAAAAATGGCGTCATCCGGCACGGAAGTTTCCGGATTCGGACACATGATGGAGGGTCTTGAAGCAATTTATGAAAAGTGCCGTACTGCACGTTTTGAACAAATCGTGCTGCCCGTTGTTATGGAAGAACGTACGGTTTCACCCATCGAGCTGGAAGCGTTCGTCAGCAGTTGTGATCAGTTGGATGCCAATTATTTCGCCCTCATCGACTGTTACGCGCTCGGACGACACGGAACCGGGCAACATGCTTTCCACCGATCGTTGGAAGGACACATCAACGCTTTCGTCAGTTCGGTTGAAAGTTGGCTTGATTACAAAGAAAACGGTTTTTTCAGCTGGGCCAAAGGCGTTCTGTCCGATGAAAAGTGGTTTGAAATCGCAGAAGTGTTGATGGAAACAGAAGGAGAGTTCCGGGAAGATGAATGGGATTGGCCTGATTTTTATGGAAAATCCCTGACGTTGTCTTCTGACGGGTACCCCAATCGTGCCCGGGAAACAGAATCCAGGTTATAATAAAAGTCTGCAATAAGCCGGATAAGTCTGATGGGCTGTCCGGATCCGTTTGACCCTAAACGGAGTCATGCAATTGTCCGGTATGACACATCCGGGCAACTTGACGGGATGGTAATTCCGGTTGACCTTAATCAGGTCGTTACCGGTGTTGAAGAATCCCGATTATCTCAAAAAGATTTTGATGAAAGGATGTCCGATGAAAAAATCAATGTCCCGGGAACACGCCGATCTGTTGAAACGTTGTTACATGAGCATGGGGCTGGATCACGACGTCATGGAAGGTCTCCAGAGCGGTAAAGCCGAAGCGTACAATCTTCTGGCCGATATTCACGAACAGGTCAATACGTCCCAGTCTCTCCCGGACGATCAAAAACAGGCTGGTTCTTGTCATTATTCCTCTTCCTGAGGCCTCTCCGGAAAAGCGCGGCCGTTTTTTTCTTTTTTACCGTTGTCACGATGGGTATCGCTGTCTACGCGGAATTGTCCGTCTGAGGCACGACACCGATCGTGAGGTCAGGGGTGATTGCCTTTTTCACCCTTGAAAGGTCTTCTTTTCGAGGCAGACCAAAACGCATCATCTCTTCTCTTTTCTGCAAAATTTTTT
>DBGFLV010000233.1:0-6017 GCA_048528425.1 Oxalobacter sp.
ACAATTTGTTTTTTATTGTTAAAATGGTATGAATTGGAGACGACCGTTATGACATTACGGCGACAACTTACTTTTATCATCGCAGCCCTGTTCGTCTTGCTGTTTATGGGTTCATTCGCTATCAACGTCCACAATACGCGGGCTTATCTGAACGATCAGTTAAACAGTATTTCACAGGATATGGCCACCTCCCTGGGCCTGACGCTGTCGCCTTACATGGCCGAAGACGACATGGTCGTTGTCGAAAGTCACGTTAATGCGTTGTACGACAGCGGTTATTATCAAGAAATTGTCATCTCCGACATCGACGGCCATGCCATCATTGAACGGATCAGCAATCGCCCTATCGAAAAAGTCCCCAGCTGGTTTGTCAAACTGTTCCCGCTGCAAACTCCCCGGGGCGAAAGTCTGATCATGAGTGGCTGGACTCAGGCGGGTTCCGTCAGGGTAAGTGCCCATCCGGAATTCGCATACGTCCGTCTCTGGGCCGCGTGCGTTCAGTCTTTTTACCTGTTCGTGCTCGGGTTTGTTGCCCTGTTCGGGTTGGTCATGGTTGTTTTACACTACGTGCTTCGCCCCTTGAAAGCCCTCGAGCAACAAGCCGAAGCCATTTCCAACAGACATTACGTGGTTCAATCCCGGCTTCCCTGGACTAAGGAGCTACGTGAAGTCGTATCCGCAATGAACATGATGTCGACGAAAATCCGCGACATTTTCAGCCAGCAGGAAGCGACTCTCGAACGTATCCGTAATGCAGCCTATACCGATCCAACCACCGGCTTGCCTAACCGGACGTATTTCAACATGCGATTGCATCATTTGCTCGAATCGGATACCGATTTTGAGCAGGGTGCGTTGATTTTTGCCGAAATTTCACACCTCGTCGACCTGAACAGGCAGTCTGGCCACCTGGCCGGCGACAATTTGCTGAAAAGAACAGGCCAGATCATCCGAGAACAGATCGCGCAGTTTCCGGCAAACGATACGTTGATTGCCCGATTGTCCGGTACGACTTTCGCCATCGTGATCAGCGGCATTGCTGAAAACCAGACGGAAAAATTCGTTTTGCAACTGGCCGACGAATTGGCTCACTTGCATGCGGAAGGTGTCACCCCGTTCAAAGAAGTCGTCCACATTGGTGTCACGTTCTACCGTAACCAGACATTTGCAGAATTGCTCTCTGAAGCGGACATGGCGTTAAGAGCGGCACAGATTAAAGGCCCCAACGCCGCTCACTGTCATCACTCTCATCTGGCCAGCGAATTCGACAGTTTAACGGCTACTCAATGGATTGCCCTGTTAAATCGGGTTATCGAAGAAAAAAGATTCTCTCTGCTGTTACAACCGGTGATGAAAGGAAGTGATCCCGGCTCCGTTAAGCAACAGGAAGTTCTGCTGCGCATCGTCAACGACAACGACAAACTCATTCCGGCCGGTCTATTCATTCCGTTGATCCATCATCACGGCCTGGCCAAAACGTTCGATCGGATGATTGTAACCGCTGTCTTCGGTCAATTGGCCAGCTCCGGTGCTCCCGACGTTCCCATTGCCATTAATCTGATGGCCGCTTCCATTGCCGATCCCGAATTCATCGCCTGGCTTTCTGCCGAGCTGGCTTCCCGTCCCGATTTGTCGGGAAAAATTCTGTTCGAACTGGACGACTATGGCGTTTTGCAAAATCCCCGTGCGGCCCATCTGTTTCAGCAAACGGTTTCCGCATACGGAATCAGTGTCGGCATTGATCATTTCGGCAGAAACATGACGGCTTTAAGCGCACTCGGTTCATTGAAACCCGATTACCTGAAAATAGACGGCAGCTTTACACGGCATATTGATACCCACAAAGACAACCAACAGTTTGTCGAAGTGCTGGTCAACGCCGCCCATGCCCAGGATATGAAAGTGATTGCCGAATCTATCGAGTACCCGGCCGAAGTGGACATGCTCATCAGACTGCGGGTTGACGGTTTGCAGGGTTACGCCCTTTCACGACCACACGTGTGGATTGCCTATCCGTTTCCAAAAGAGAACGTTATCTGATACCACTCTGAAGAAATCGGTATTGTTGCCGTTTTCCGACGATTTAACCCATAAACAAAACGTTAAACCGGTTTCGTTTGCCCTTTCGGGACAAACGATTTGTTTAGACTTAAAATACACGTGTTTCAATTAAGAAACTTTGCTGCGACATCCCGATAAAAACGGTTGGATTCACCTGTCCGGATCGGGTTTCTTTTTGTAGCCGCTTGAACAACCCCGTCGGAGACAAAACCATGCCCTACATACAGCGAAATGAAAAGGGCGAAATCGTCGCCCTGACCACCGATGCCGCCCAACCGGACGACCAGGAACTGACTCTGGACAATCCGGAAATTCTGCAATTTCTGGCGGGTTCCCGAGCTGCGCAGGAAAAAAACAAGCATTATTTTGAACTGCTCTCGCAAGACCTTCAGCAGATTCGAATACTGGAAGATTTGATCGATCTCTTGACAGCCAAGGGAGTTATCCTGTTTTCCGAATTGCCGGTGGCGGCACAACAAAAAATTCTGAACAAAAAAAGTACACGCGAACAACTCGAACAGGCAAACGACATCATCGTAGAGGACGACGCGCCACTCTTGTAGCCCGTTTTCCCGCTTGAAACCGGTTTTCCGACTCCTTTTACAAAAGAGCGACAGCCCAATGGCAGATACAGATACAAACTCGACTCCCCAGTGGAAAGTGCCAATTGAGGCACTGATATCGGACGATCCCTTGCTGCGAAGTCTGGTTATCCTGACCCGCCTCTATCAGCATCCTTTTTCAGCGCAGACATTGACGGCAGGACTCCCTCTGGAGAACGGACGGTTGACGCCGGATCTTTTTTTACGAGCCGCTGCCCGCGCCGGTCTGACCGCCCGTGTCACCAAAAGAGACCTGTCCGACATTTCTGCCATGACGTTTCCGGTCGTGTTGCTGCTGAAAAACGGCAATGCATGCGTGGCCACTGCGCGCAATGAAGCCAATGTTTGGACCGTCATCCAGACAGAATCGGATGGAGGGGAAGTCCAGATCGCGCAGGACGAACTGGCCCGGTTCTATGACGGTTTCGTCATTTTCTGCCGTCCTTCTTTTCGGTTCGATTCCCGTACACACGAACATGAAATCCCCAAAAACCAGCACTGGTTTTGGAGCGTTTTCAGCCAGGCCTGGCCGCTTTATTCCGAAGTCCTGATCGCTTCTTTTCTGATCAACATATTCGCACTGGTCACGCCGCTTTTCACCATGAACGTCTATGACCGGGTCGTTCCCAATCAGGCGTTCGAAACCCTTTGGGTGCTGGCGGTCGGTATCGTCATCGTGTACGTTTTCGATTTGATCATGAAAACGTTGCGGGCCTATTTTCTCGACGTAGCCGGCAAGCGGGTCGACATTATTCTGTCGTCAACCATCTTTGAAAAAATTCTTGCACTGAAAGCGGCCGTGCGCCCTCGATCGGTCGGGAGCCTGGCCAACAATCTGCAGGAATTCGAAATGTTCCGGGATTTCATCACGTCGGCCACGATCACAACGTTAATCGACTTGCCTTTCACGCTGCTTTTCCTGCTGATCATCCTCTGGATCGGCGGGCCGCTCGTTTTGGTTCCGCTGGCCGCCATTCCCATCATCATTCTCGTCGCCCTGACGCTTCAGCGCCCTCTGCAAAATGTCATTCAGAAGAGTTTCAGAGTCGGTTCGCAAAAACACGCGACCCTGATTGAAACCCTGACGGGAATCGACACGATCAAAGCCGTCGATGCGGAAGGGATCGCCCAGCGAAAGTGGGAAAGAATTATCGGGGAACAAAGTGACTTGAGCCTCAAGTCCAAGCTGTTGACGACGGCTATCGTGAACCAATCCGGCCTGTTCCAGCAACTGGCTTACATCGGGGTCGTGATTGTCGGAGTCTACCTGATTTCCCATCACATGCTGACGATGGGCGGTTTGATCGCTTGCTCCATGCTGACGGGTCGCGTCACGGCACCGCTGGCACAGGTCGCCAGTCTGATTACACGCTACTATCAAGCCCGTGCCGCTGTACAGGGTGTCGACGACATCATGAAACTGCCAGTGGAACGAACTCCGGGCAAAAATTACATTCACCGGCCGGTTTTGCGAGGAGACATCGAGTTCCGTAATGTGACTTTCGCTTATCCCGGCCAAACGGTATCCGCCTTAAACCATGTCTCGTTCAAGATACGGCAAGGAGAACGGGTCGGTATCATCGGTCGGATCGGTTCAGGCAAATCCACACTTGAAAAACTGATTCTCGGCATTTACGAACCCCTTGAAGGCTCGGTCTGGATCGACGGGGTCGACTTGCAACAAATCGATCCGGCCGATCTGCGCAGGAACATAGGTTACATCCCACAAGATGTCATGCTTTTCTTCGGTACGGTCAAGGACAACATCGTCCTCGGCGCACCTTACGTGGACGATGCCATGATGTTACGCGCTGCTGAAATCGCCGGTGTGACCGAATTCGTCAATCGACACCCGCAGGGATTCGACATGCAAGTCGGTGAACGGGGCGAAGGCTTGTCCGGCGGTCAGAGGCAATCGGTCGCCAACGCCCGTGCCCTGTTGTTGAATCCACCCATTTTCATCCTGGACGAACCGAGCAATGCGCTGGATAACCGTTCCGAAGAAAATTTCAAGAGACGTTTTGCGGCCCAACTCGGTCAACACACTTTGCTGCTGGTCACCCATCGTGCCTCGCTTCTGACGATCGTAGACCGTCTGATCGTTATGGATAACGGCCAGATCATTGCCGACGGGCCGAAAGAACAAGTAATGCAAGCATTGTCTGGAGGAAAACTGCATGTCGCAAAAAACTGACGGCGCTACCGGCAAGATCCGGCGACTGGACCGTTTCAAAAACTGGATCCTTCCTCCGAACGATCCGAATGCGCCTTCTCGCGAAGACGTCGGGTTCATGCCGACCCGGTTGGGCGCCTTTTTTCTTAATCCGCCCCGAGCCAGTTTCCTGATCATCCGATACACGCTGATCCTGTTCATTATCGCCGTTGTTTGGGCTTCTTTTTCGCGCCTGGATGAAATCACGACAGCGGAAGGCAAAGTCATTCCGTCAAGCAACGTTCAAGTCATCCAGAATCTCGAAGGCGGTATCGTTGCCGAAATACCGGTCAAGATCGGCGAACTCGTCCACAAAGATCAGGTTATCATGAAACTCGACGAAACGCGGTTCGCCTCTTCAGCGGAAGAAAGCAAGGCCAGTATCAACGTTCTTCAAGAACAGGTCAATCAAAGGCAGCAGGAACTGATCGAAAAACGTTCGCGTCTTGCCCAGCTTCAGCAAAGTTACGGGTACATCAACAAGGAATTGCAAATGTCCAAGCCCCTGCTTGCCCAGGGTGTCGTGTCCGAAGTCGAAATTCTGCGCCTGCAACGTCAGGTGTCTGATCTCCGCGGTGAAATGGACGCGACCCGATTGGCCATTCCGCGTCTGCAATCCCAGTTGAACGAAGCGAAAAGCAAGCTGGAAGGCGCTACGGCTTCCGAAACAGCGGCAAAAGACCGGCTGGAAAGAACGACGATCCGTTCTCCGGTCGAGGGCATCATTAAAACCATTGCCATTAATACCGTGGGCGGCGTCATCCAGCCCGGCATGAACGTCATGGAGATCGTGCCGGTCGAAGACAATTTGTTAATTGAAGCCCGTGTCAAACCGAGCGACGTCGGTTTCCTGAAAGTCGGTCAACCGGCTACCGTCAAAATCTCTGCTTATGATTTTTCGATTTACGGCGGACTGGAAGCCGAAGTGGAAAACATTTCTGCCGATTCCATCACAAACGACCGTGGTGAAAGCTTTTACCTGGTTCGGGTCAGAACGAAAAAGAGTTATTTAGGGGCGGAAGACAGGCCGCTTCCCATTATCCCCGGCATGCTGGCTACCGCCAGTATCAAAACCGGCAACAAAACGATCATGAACTATCTGTTAAAACCGATTTTCAAGGCGAAAACAGAAGCATTGAGAG
>DBGFLV010000234.1:0-5682 GCA_048528425.1 Oxalobacter sp.
CCGAGCAATTCGGTAAAAGAATGAACCGTGCTGCCGATTTCTCCGTTTTCTGAAAAAAAGCGTTTTCGGCGACAAACTGAAGTGGAGTATAGTAGAACGGTCGGGTTTTCCCGGCCAGCCTGGTTTTTTTCCGTTTTTTGACACAGCAGGAGAAAAAACGCATGTATCGTGTTTTCATTATTGCCCGGGAAGCCGTTCTCTCTGCTTTTTGCGACCTCTACGGACCACAATGAAGGAAATGAGCTGCGAAACCGGACAGGAAAGACCGGTAGGAGCCTGGACGCCGTTGCGTCATCCCGTCTTCCGTATGCTCTGGATCGCCATTTTGTGCGTGAACGTCGCTTCCTGGATGCAGGACGTGGGAGCGGGATGGCTGATGACGTCGCTCTCGCCGACTCCGGTCATGGTGTCGCTGGTTCAGGCGGCCACCAGTACGCCGTTTTTTTTGCTGGCTATTCCGGCCGGTGCCCTGGCCGACATCGTCGATCGGCGCCGGTATCTGATCGGAACGCAGTGCTGGATGATTTTCTGCGCGGCAACGCTGGGCGTGTTAACGCTGACCGGACTCACCAGTTCCATTTTGCTGCTCCTTTTCACGTTTTTTCTGGGGGTCGGTATCGCCATGATGATGCCGGCCTGGGGCGCCATTATTCCGGAGCTGGTGCCACGCGAGGAATTACAGTCCGCCGTGGCTTTAAACAGCATCGCCATCAACATCGCCCGTTCCGTCGGGCCTGCCGTGGCCGGCATGATTGTGGCCGCTGCGGGTTCAGGTGCCGTTTTTCTGGCTAATGCCTGTTTTTACATACTGGTTTTGTTTTTGCTCGTTCGCTGGAAGCGGAACGTTCCGCAAAGTACGCTGCCGGCCGAACACCTGTTCGGTGCGGTTAAAACCGGTCTGCGTTTCGCACGGCATTCCCAAGCCCTTACGGCCGTCATGATCCGCGGTTGCTGCTTTTTCATTTTCGCCAGCGCTTCCTGGGCGTTGATGCCCTTGATTGTGCGACGTGAACTGAAAAGCGGGCCGGGTACCTACGGTCTGTTACTGGCGTGTATTGGGATCGGTGCCATCACCGGCGCGGTGTTGATGCCCCGCTTGATTCGTCGGGTAACACGCGACACGATTATCCGCGGAGCTTCTGCCGTGTACGGTTTGGCCATGCTGTTGCTGGCCGTATCGGACAGGGTGGCGCCCACGTGTGTCATCATGTTTTTCATCGGCATGGCATGGATGATGACGGCGTCCGCTTTGATGACGGCTGCGCAGATTTCGTTACCCGGCTGGGTGAGAGCACGGGGGCTGGCGTTTTTCTGGATCGTTTTTACCGGTGGCATGGCTGGCGGCAGTGTTGTCTGGGGACAAGTCGCCGGGTTGTTGAATATTCCTGCCGCGCTGGCGATCGCCTCGCTCTGCCTTTTTGCGGGGATTGCTGTATCCTGGCGTTTTTATGTCGGCTTGCAGGACAGGGCCGATTTAACCCCTTTATCGCCAGATTGGGCCGGCCCGGTACCGCGGGACATCGGCATGGAGGAAGGGCCGGTCATGGTCGCGATCGAATATCGGGTCCGTCTGGAAGACACTGACGATTTCATTGAAGCCATGATCCGGTTGAAAGAAGTCCGGCAACGCAACGGTGCCGTGATGTGGAACTTGTTTAACGATATCACTCGTCCTGGCATCATGGTGGAATCATTTATGATTGAAACGATGCTGGAAATGCTGCGTCAGCGTGAACGCATGACGGTGGCTGACCGGGAAATTCGGGAAGCGGCACGCGCCTATCACCGGGATAGCTCGCCTCCCCGAGTCACCCGATTGTTGTCGGTCATCGAACACAAAAAGATTTTTGACTAGAAAGCGTCCTGTCAGCTTCCGGCGCTTGCAAAGCCCAGTATCAGCTCATAGGTCAGAGGCAGGCCGTTTTCTTCCCGCAGGGATTCGTAACGCTCCTGTGCCTTTTTCCAAGCGTCTTTGCCCATTAAGGTTCGCCTTTTTTTGTCCGTCTGACCAGCCCCAATGCCACGGATTGATTCGAGTGCCGAGCGGAAGTCCGGGTAGTGCATCACTTTTTTTTCCAGTGTCAACCGGATTCCGGTAAAACCGGCATCAGCCAGAGCCTTTTCCAGCGTGGAAACCGAGGAGAAGGAAATGACCCGGTGCGAATCGTCGAGACCGGAAAAGGCGTATCCGATTTCAGTTAACGTCCCGGGAGCCAGCGTTGAGAAAAACACCTGTCCTTTGGGGACGAGTACTCTGAACATTTCCGGAAAAACACGGTTCGGACGACACCATTGCAACGCCAGACTACTCCAGACGAAGTCGAAACGCCTGTCCGGAAAAGGCATTTTTTCCAAGTCGCCCAACAGAGCGAAAAACCCCTTTTTCCGCATAGCGTCCACCATGGCTTCCGACACATCGCATCCGGTCAGTTCCGCCGCGGGCCAAAAACGTTTCAGGCACAGTGAACCGAAACCGGTACCGCAACCACCGTCCAGTACACGCCGGGCGACAAAGTCGGGAGGAAGAAGTTCCGGCAGCAAGTGGCTCATCCGAAGGGCGACCTGTTTTTGGAAAACAGCCAGCGTGTCGTAGGAAGAGGCCGCCCGGCTGAACGACCGGCCGATTTTCGCTTTTTGCATCGTTAGTCTGCCAGAAACTGTTTGATGAGCCGGGCACACTGTCTCGGTTCGGATAGAAACGGGGCATGCGCGACGCCGGGCAACACGTGAAGCCGGGCATCCGGCAACGCCTGAGCCAGCCAGTAAGCCGCCTCGAACGGCATCAAGGGATCGAAAGCGCCATGTACCAGCAGGGTTTTTTGGCGGATTTCGGGAACGTGTGGCCGTAGGTCGGTAGCCGAGAGGAAATCGAGACCGGCATTCAGGACGGATACAGGCGGTATCTGATGTGACGCGAGTTGCCGGATGATCGGCCTGGCCTGTCTGTCCTGGCGGTTGAACATGGCGATGAAACGGCGCAGTGTGTTTTCGGGATCGGTTTTTATACCTTCGCGAAAACGGTGACCGCTTTTTTCCGGCATGCTGTTGTTCCAGTCAGGCCTTTCGGTAAAACACGGTGTTGCGCCGAACAGAATTAAACGGGATACGTGTTTCGGATAACGATGGGCTGCCGACAGGGCCATGATCGCGCCCATGGACCAGCCGCACAACACCACCGGCCCGGGCAGTTTTTCCATCATGATCCCAGCCCAGTCCGCAGTACCAGCGTCTGTCGGCAGGGCAGTACCGGCATAGCCCGGCAAAGGCATCGGCATGAAGGCAGTTTCTTGCGGCAACTCCTTTTCGAGTTCGCCGATCAGGTTGTCCCAGACAGCGGGCGACATTCCCCATCCATGCCAGAAAGCCAGTGTCGTCATTCAATCTCCTTTAACGCGTTGATCAGTTGGTCAATGTTTTCTTCGGTATGCGCGGCGGACAGCGAGACTCGCAGACGTGCCCGGCCTTTGGGAACCGTCGGCGGACGGATCGCCGGGACCCAGATGCCACGCTCCAAAAGCTTTTCCGACACCCGCAAAGCCGTCGCGTTTTCTCCCACCAGAATGGGCTGGATTGCTGTGGCGGAAGGCAACAGTTGCCAGCCTGTCTCATCTAAACCGGTTTTCAGCCGGGCAATGAGCGAGTGCAAACGGGCACGCAGAGTGTCTCCGTTCCGGATCAGTTCCAGGGCGGCCAGTATGGCCGAGGCCAGCACCGGACTCGTCGCGGTTGTGAAAATATACGGGCGTGACCGTTGTATCAGCCATTCGACGACGGCTTTTGAACCGGCAACGAACGCACCCGACACACCGGCCGCCTTTCCCAGCGTACCCACATAAATCAGGCGCGGATGAAAAGGCAATCCCTGGTGGTCGAGCGAACCGTGTCCCTCCCTGCCGAGAACGCCGAATCCATGCGCGTCGTCCACGACCAGCCAGGCGTCGTAACGTTCCGCCAGCGCGAACAATTCTTTTAAAGGTGCCTGATCACCGTCCATGCTGAAGACAGCGTCGGAAACGATCAATTTGCGTTTCGCTGTACTGGCTTTCAGCATTTTTTCGAGCCGGATCATGTCGTTGTGCGCATACCGGTGATGATCGGCCCGGGAAAGCAAAACACCGTCGATTAACGAAGCGTGATTCAACCGGTCACCGAAAACGGCGTCTCCACGACCGACCAGGGCCGGGACGACACCGACGTTGGCCATGTAGCCGGTACTGTAAAAAAGAGCACGTTCGGCGCCGACGAAACCGGCCAGTGCCGTTTCCAGATTTTCGTGTGGCACCTTGTGGCCGTTGACGACGTGCGAGCCACCCGAGCCGATTCCCCATTTCCCGGCCGATAAACGGACCGCGTCGATCAGTTTTTCATGGGCGGCAAGGCCCAGATAGTCGTTACTGGAAAAGGCCAGACAGGTTTTTCCGGCAATCACGGCACACGTCCCGCATGGGGACGCCAGCGTTTTTTTCGAGCGCAACAAGCGCTGGTGCGCCAGCTCTTCAAGTTGCCGGTCGAGTTCTTCCCATATCATATCATTTTCCCGGATGGGCAGGCAGAACTGCCCGGTCAGCGGATGACCCGTTCGTGTAAAACGGGAGGCGCATCATTATACATTTCGACCAGTGTCGAGGCACGCGTGCCGTAAGTGGGAGAATCAATACAAACGGCGGAAAGCCGTTTTTCCCACTCGTAGGAGACGCCGGTGTGGGGTAAAAGCCGATCAGGCGCTTTCGTGGTGTCGGAGAGCATGTCGAAATACGCTTCTTCAGGGGCGTCGATGGCCAACAGGGAGGCGAACTGGGCACGAGTACGGACGACTTTGGGCCAGGGATCGTCAAGCAAGGCGTTCGACAGTCCGTAAATGCCCGGTTCAAGCGGCAAGCCGTTTTGGGGGTTCATCAGGCCGACGTTGGAATACCAGATCAGTGTGTCACCGTCTCCGATCAGCAAATTGAATCCGTTGTAGCGCCAGGCACGGCGTTTGATGTCGCGGATGTATTCTTCCGGTGTTAGGTTTGACGTCAGGTAATCGCTGACCAGAAGTCCGCGTGTCGGTGCGTTTTCTTTCAAAAGATGCGGCAAGCGGACATTGGTGACGGCACCGAAACGGTTCCCTTTTTTTCCGGCTGTCTGTGCCACGCCCAGCCAGGTACCGCCGCCTTCCAGATCGCGACCGGCGTAAATTTCGGGATGGTCTGTCCAGTGGTGAGCCGGCAGGGCCGGCCGTGCATAAAATTCGTCCCGGTTGGACGCAGCGATCAGGGGAACACCGGGCATGACCTGCCAGGCAAAAACGATCAAACACATGAATCAGACATTCTCCACGAAAGGGCCAGCGACGAAAAAACAACAGCCGGATGCTGAAGTCTTTCCCATTGTAAAACAAAACGGAGACAGCGGTTTTCTAGGGGTCGGTTCGTTCGTTTTTGACGGACGGGAAAAAGAAATCGTCTTGTGCCGTTTGCGGTGTCTGCCGGTCGGCCAGATCGACCCAGCCACCACCCAGCGCTTTGTAGAGGTCGACTACCGACGTGAGCGACGCGGCCCTGATTTGTGCCAGGGTTAGCTGACGGGGAAAGAGAGACTGATCCGCCTGGAGCACGACGGAATAGGCTGAATAACCTTCATCGTACTGGAGTTTGGCCAGTCGTGAATAGTCTTTCAGCTGATTGACCAGACGGGTTT
>DBGFLV010000235.1:0-19231 GCA_048528425.1 Oxalobacter sp.
GTCCGGTGTCTTAATGCTCGAACAATTAACTGAAATCGCTTCCCGGTTTCTCAGAACGGAATTCGGCGCCAGAAACGCTCTCTTCGTTCTGGGCGAAGACGACCAGTTAGAGCAAATGCCCAATGCCACGGCCGTTCCCAATACGGCACTCGTCCAATGGGCATACGAACACGGCACTTCCGCAGGCCTTGGAACGGATACCTTGCCCGCCAGTTCATGTCTGGTTTTACCGCTGAAAGCGACCCTGCGGGTGAGAGGCGTTCTCGCGGTCGAACCGGAAGAGGGAACCTTCCTCGGCCCGGAACAACGGAGACTGCTCGACATTTGTGCTTCGTTATTGGCCATTTCCATCGAACGGATTCATTATCTGGACGTCGCCCAGAAAACCCTCGTTCAGGTCGAATCCGAACGCCTGCGCAATTCATTACTGTCGGCCATTTCCCATGATTTGAGAACGCCTTTAACGGCACTGGTCGGTCTGGCCGACACACTTTCGCTGACCCAACCGCACACCGACTCTCAGCAAAAAGAGCTCACCGACGCTATTCGCCAGTCCGCATTACGGATGAACGATCTCGTCAGCAATCTGCTGGACATGGCCAGACTCGAATCCGGAGCCGTACAGTTGAACCGACAGTGGCAGCCGCTTGAAGAAGTGATCGGGAGCGCACTGGCCAACAGCTCGTCGTTTCTTCAAAAACGTCCGCTAACTGTTCATCTCGAACCCGATCTGCCGTTAGTCAACATTGACGCCGTATTAATCGAGAGAGTACTCGTTAATCTGTTGGAAAATGCTTCTAAATATACGCCGGAAAATTCTTCGATTGAAATCAGCGGTTTCAGAAGAAAAGAGCATATCATTATAACGGTAGACGACCACGGGCCCGGGTTGCCTGCCGGTCGAGAAAAGGCGATTTTCGAAAAATTCGAAAGAGGCGAGAAAGAAAATGCCACACCCGGCGTGGGATTGGGGTTGGCCATTTCCCAAGCGATCATGAAAGCCCACGGCGGCACCATTCAGGGTGAAACCCGTACTAAAGGAGGTGCCCGGTTCATACTGACGTTGCCTTTTATGCCTCCTCCTGATTTAGCGGACGAGTTTCCGGAAAAGGAAGAGAAATAGGGCGAGGGAGTAACACTCGTGGAAAACAAAATTCGTGTACTGATCGTTGAAGACGAGACGAACATCCGCCGTTTCATCCGGCTGGCTCTGGAAAACGAAGGATACGACGTGTTTGAAGCCGACGGTGTCCGACGCGGGTTGATTGAAGCGGCAACCCGCCGTCCCGATTTGGTCGTTCTCGACTTGGGGCTGCCTGACGGAGAGGGTATCGAATTCATCAGCGACGTGCGGACCTGGTCTGTCGTTCCCATCATCGTTCTGTCTGCCAGAAGCCACGAAAACGACAAGGTTTCGTCACTGGACGCCGGAGCGGACGATTATCTCGTGAAACCTTTCGGTGCCGGTGAATTGCTCGCACGGGTTCGGGCACAACTGCGGCGGCAGCAGAATGTCTCACCCGGTGAGCCTGATATTCATTTTGGCAATGTGCGTATCGACCCGGCCAGACGGATCGTTGAAAAAGAAGGGACACCTATCCATTTGACGCCGACCGAATACCGTATTCTGCTTTATCTCACTTCACAACCGGACAGAGTCATAACGCATCAGCAATTATTAAAGGCAATATGGGGGCCGGGCCACACCGAAGACATGCACTATCTGCGCGTACACATGGCCAATCTGCGGAAAAAAATCGAACTGAACGCGTCAATGCCTAAACATCTGATTACCGAAGCAGGTGTTGGCTACCGTTTTGTCCCTTCCCCGGCTTGAGCACGTCACGCCATCGGGAATCGTACGCGGCTGTTACAGGTTCTGAAATAAAATGATGCCAATCAATACCGGCGCCACGTAACGACAAAAACCTTTTAATAACGGTAGCCAGACCGGTTGTGTCCCGTCAGGTCGACCCAGTTTGGCCACTATGGCCGGCCATGCTTTCCACCCCACCAGTATGGACACCATAATGCCGCCGAACGGCATGATCAGATTGGAACTGATGTAATCGAGCAGCCCAAAGAAATTCTTCCCGAAAAGCGTATACCCCTGCCAGACGCCCAGCGACAACGATGCGGCGATACCCAAACCAAACATCAATAAAGCCATGACAACCGTCGTCGGGGTGCGGGGGAAACGGAATTCGTCGATGAAAAAGCTGACGACGACTTCCATCAGTGAAACGGAAGAAGTCAAGGCGGCGACAAACAGCAGAAAGAAAAAAAGGATACCAAAAAACCGGCCGCCTTCCATATGCGAGAAAACGGCCGGCATCGTGATGAAAGTCAGCCCCGGCCCGACCGCCGGATCGAAACCGAAAACGAAAATGGCCGGAAAAACCATCAGTCCGGAAAGAAAACAGATCATCGTGGTCAGCGCAATCACACTGCCTGCCGAATGGGGAATGTATGTCTTGTCCGACGCGTACGAACCATAGGTGATCATGCATCCCATTCCCAACGACATGGAAAAAAAAGCCAGACCCATTGCCTCAATCAGCATCGATGCCGTCACTTTACTGAAATCCGGTTGCAAGAACGCAGTGACTCCCTCCCATGCCCCCGGCAACGTCAAGGCGCGACCGATCAGAACCAGAATCAGCAAGAACAACATGATCATCAGGTATTTGCTGACTCTTTCAATCCCTTTCTGGACTCCCGCTAAAACGACACCCGCTGTCATGCCCATAAAAGCAGCGTGATACCACAATGGCACAACCGGATCGGTGATAAAAGTATCGAAGGCTTCAGACAGCACTTTCGGTTCGGCAGTCAGAATCGTCCCTTCCATTGACTTGACCATGTAGGCAATCGTCCAACCACCGACGACACTGTAAAAGGAGAGAATGAGGAAACCGCACAAAACACCGATGTAACCGACAAGCGACCACTTTTTTCCGCCCAGTCGCCGGTAAGCTCCAACCGGACTTTTTCTGCTGGCGGCACCGACGGCCATTTCAGCGATCATCAATGAAAAACCCAGGGTACAGACAATGACCAGAAAAATAAGCAAAAAGGCGCCGCCTCCGTTTTTGGCGGTAACGTAAGGGAATTTCCAAATGGCTCCCAGGCCAACCGCGGAACCGGCCGCGGCCAGTACGAAACCGAGACGTGAGCCCCATTCAGCACGCACCATAGAAAAACCCCAACAATAGAGAAACAAACGGATCACCGGCACAGTCAAGCCGTCCCGGGGTTTGCTGGAAATGATCTTCACCCTCCGGGAGGGGAATGCCCAATCGGGAACGCCCGTTCAGTGCAAAGGTATCACCCATTCAAAAGGCCCACTGCCTATCGGGCAGCTCCCTCCGGTCCGGAAGTTCCAAGGCATCCGGACAGAAACAGAACTGCATGAAATTGCGTATTGTAATGGAGAACGATTTTATCTTGCTAGCACAATGTAAGAGTGTCTATACTCAACGGTTTCCGGTAATGGAAGGTCATCCCTTTTTATATTGTTTCATAAAGGAAAATGAGTATGATTATCAAAGCAGCAGTTCATGGTCTGGGAAACATCGGGCGACACGTGATTGATTGCCTGACCTGCGCTCCCGACTTCGAGTGTCTCGGTGTCATCCGACGAGAATCATCGCTTGGAACACAGGCCCTGGAACGAAGAGGCATTCCCGATTTCGCCTCTTTAGACAAACTCGTGGCGGAAAAAGGCAAGCCCGACGTCGTCGTCCTGTGCGGTCCTTCGCGCTCCGTACCGGAAGATGCCCGTTTCTATCTGTCCCGGGGCATTCGCACAGTAGACAGTTTTGACGTCCACAGCGACATTCCCGAACTGGTCAAAACGCTCGACCCCATCGCCCGGCAAAACAACAGTGGTTGCATTACCGCAGCCGGCTGGGACCCCGGTACCGATTCGGTTATCCGTACCCTTTTCGAAGCGATGACGCCTGTGGGCACGACCTTCACCAATTTCGGTCGCGGCCGTTCTATGGGCCATTCCGTTGCGGCCCGCGCGATTGCCGGTGTAGCCGATGCGACTTCCATTACAATTCCGATTGGCGGTGGCCGCCATTCCCGTCTGGTCTATGTATTGCCGGAACCGGGTGCTTCTTTTGCACAAATCCGTCAAGATTTGGCCGCCGATCCCTACTTCAGCCATGATCCGCTCGAGGTCAGAGAAGTGAAGACGCCCGATGAAATGGCTGCCGTAGCCGACAATTCACACGGTGTTTTGATGGAAAGAATCGGTGCGTCAGGCCGTACTTCCAATCAGCATCTGGTATTCGACATGAAAATCGACAATCCGGCGTTAACGTCTCAAGTGCTGGTCTCCTGTGCCCGGGCGATCACCCGTATGGGAAGCGGTTGCTTTACCTTGATTGACGTGCCCCCCGTCATGTTGTTGCCGGGCGATCGGATGCAGCATATCGCCCGACTGGTATAACCGTTTTGTGTCGTCGGAGCGGGTCAATTGTAGGATTCATCGTGACCCAACGAGCGATCCCGCTCCAGTCGATGGAACATTTCGCAAAAAGAGTCCTCTTCGGATGGATAGGTTTCTTCAAGTGGCTCAAATTCAATTTCCGGACTGATTAATTCGACACGCGGCTCAAATTCGATTGTTTTTTTGGGACGACGATTATTCGATACCATGTTCTTCTCCTTGGGATACCGAAACATAAAAGGAATGCGAATAGTGTGCTTCGGACAAGCCAAAGCGATTTGACTCCGCTCAAGCCCCAACTGAATAATTCGGCCGGTTTTCTTTCCCGATGAATGACCTGAATCTGTTTACGGTCATGACAGTTCATTTCTGCCATGATGTACCATACCATTTCAGCCATCATGCCGATCAACAGGCCGACTTACCCGGAAACGCTTATGAAACAGCCCGAACTGTATGGAAAGGTGTTCATCCTTTTCCTTTCTCTTGTTACGCTGGCCTTTTTCTGGATATTGCTCCCTTTCTACGGAGCGGTTTTCTGGGGTTTCATCCTGGCGATTATGTTCACGCCGCTAAACGATTGGTTTCTCCGGAAAATGCCTGAGAAGAAAAATACAGCTACCTTGCTGACCCTGTCTGTCTGCCTGTTGATCGTTATCATCCCGTTAATCGTCGTCATTATCGTGCTGGCGCAGGAAAGCACCATGCTCTACCAGCGGTTGCTTACGAAAAGCATTCACTTCGACGAGTCGTTTCAATACCTCATTTCAAAGCTGCCTGACTGGCTGGTTGATCTGATGGATCGCTCCGGTATGACCAGTTTTGCCGAAATCCAGCAAAAGATATCCAGCGGGCTGCTTCGTATCAGCCAGTACATCGCCGGAAGATTGTTTGTTATCGGACAAAACATTCTCGACTTTACGATCAGCTTTTTCGTGATGCTGTACCTGCTTTTTTTTCTGTTGAGAGACGGAAAAGAACTGGCTATTCGAATCCGAAAAGTGATCCCGCTGGAAAATCATCAGAAAGCCCTGCTACTGGAAAAGTTTACCGGTGCCATCCGGGCTACCGTCAAAGGAAACATTGTCGTCGCTATCGTACAGGGTGGACTGGGGGGGCTGATCTTCTGGATTCTCGGTATCGAGGCAGCCTTGCTGTGGGCAGCCATCATGTCGGTTCTTTCGCTGTTGCCGTCAGGTTCCGGCATTGTATGGGTTCCGGTCGCCATTTACCTTCTGGCAACAGGAGCCATATTGAAAGGCGTCATTCTTCTGGCTTTCGGCATACTGGTGATCGGTTTGGTCGACAATTTTTTGCGGCCGCTATTGGTTGGGAAAGACACGCAAATGCCGGATTATCTGGTGCTGATCTCGACACTGGGTGGAATGGCCTTGTTTGGGCTGAACGGATTCGTCATCGGCCCCGTCATTGCCGCCCTCTTCATTGCGGCCTGGGGAATTTTTTCAGCCCTTTCACCGACCGGACAGACCATCGGTGACGAGGCACGACCGGAAGAAGAGGAATAAAATAAACGATGATTCTCCTACACCGTTTTAGACCATCTGGCCATTCGATTGTCATGAATACCGAACAATTCCAGCACTCTCCTGTCCGTCTGGTCAACCATGTCCTCAATGGATAGCGGGCGGCAGTAAAAAGCTGGCAAAGGAGGATAAACAATGCCACCCATTTCAGTCACCGCCTGCATGTTGCGAAGATGGGCCAGATTCAAAGGCGTTTCCCGCACTAAAAGCACGAGCCTGCGCCTTTCTTTCAATACGACATCGGCCGCCCGCGCGATCAGATTGTCACCAAATCCGTTGGCAACGGCCGAGAGCGTTTTCATCGAACAGGGTGCGATGACCATACCGGCACAGTCAAACGAACCGCTCGCGATCGGGGCGGCCATATCGTCAACCTCGTGTACGTTGTCGGCCAACACGTTCAGTTGATCGACGTCCATGTCCATTTCGTGTCGCAAAGTCAGGCGGGCGGCATCGGAAACGACTAGATGGGTTTCTACTTCATCCAGCGGCTGCAACATTCGCAGTAAACGCACTCCGTAAACCACACCGCTTGCACCGGTGACACCGACGATCAACCGCTTGGAACCGACCATATCCGTTTTCCTGAAAAAGAAAAAACCTCTCAACCGCACCATACCCGAGTTCATCCGACCGGTAAAGCCGTCATTCCTTTGCTTTCCACCGGGCGAACGCCTCTGCCATAGCACCTCTTCCGTAACGGCCTTTGGCGGAAAAAGCGTCATCTTGTCGTGGTCTCGCCGCCCGCTTCGGAAGAGATTTTTTTGTCGTCGCCTCCCCGGTCGGTTTGTCCACTTTTTCCAGCACCATCGTCAAGGCAATTCGCTGACGCTTCATATCGACCTCCAGAACGCGGACCCGAACAATTTGACCGGTCCGGACGATCCGGTGAGGATCGGTCACGAATTTTTCGGACATGGCGGATAAGTGAACCAGCCCATCCTGATGAACGCCGACATCCACAAAAGCGCCGAACGCCGTCACATTGGTGACGACTCCTTCCAGTATCATGCCCGGTTCGAGGTCTTTCAGCGATTCGACGCCTTCCGTAAAGCGAGCACTTACAAACTCCGGACGCGGGTCTCTCCCAGGTTTTTCCAGTTCTTTCAGGATATCTAACACGGTGGGCAATCCAAAGCGTTCATCCACGTATTTGTCCGGCTTTATTTTCTGCAACATCGTTCTGTTTCCAATGAGTGCTTTCACGTCGGCGTTTAGATCATCCACCATCTTTTTCACTACCGGGTACGATTCCGGATGAACGGCCGAGGCATCCAACGGATTGGTACCGCCGGATATTCTCAGAAATCCGGCAGCCTGTTCAAATGTTTTTTCACCCAATCGCGGCACACCCCGCAAATCCGCTCGGCTGGCAAAACGACCGTTTCTGTTGCGGTAATGCACGATATTTTCAGCAATGCCCGGCGTCAAGCCGGACACGCGGGACAAGAGCGGGATAGAAGCCGTGTTGACGTCGACGCCGACGGCATTGACGCAATCTTCAACGGTTGCGTCCAGCGATCTGGCCAGTTTCGACTGGGAGACGTCGTGCTGGTACTGCCCGACGCCAATGGATTTCGGATCGATTTTGACCAGCTCAGCCAACGGATCCTGCAAGCGCCGAGCGATCGAAACCGCTCCTCTTAGCGATACGTCCATTTCCGGCAATTCGGCAGAAGCGTACTCGGAAGCAGAATAAACAGACGCTCCCGCTTCTGAAACTACGACCTTATCGATTGACCGATCCCGTGAAAGGGCAAGCAATTCTTTGGCAAGCCGGTCTGTTTCACGTGAAGCAGTTCCGTTACCGATGGCGATCAGTTCAACCCGATACTTTTCAATCAGACCGGACAAGGTAGCAAGCGCACCTTGCCAGTCGTTGCGGGGCGGGTAAGGATAAACTGTTTCGGTCGTCAATACCTGTCCGGTTCTGTCTATAACGGCGACTTTGACACCAGTGCGGATACCGGGATCCATTCCCATGGTGATTTTCGGACCGGCCGGTGAAGCCAGCAGCAAGGCTTTCAGATTCTTTGCAAAGACTTGAATGGCTTCGGTTTCCGCTTTTTCCCTGAGCGTATTCATCAATTCTGTTTCCAGATGGGGCAGAATGCGGACACGCCATGCCCATCTGACCGTTTCCAGCAACCAGGTATCCGCAGGTCTGTTCCGGTTCTCTACGTTGAAGCGGGAAGCTATCTTCGATTCACACGGATTCAAGGGATCGCCTCGGCGTGCCGGTGCATTTTCGGTTTCAAGCCTGATACGTACCGTCAGTACTTCTTCACGTCTTCCTCGAAAAAGGGCCAGTACCCGATGAGACGCTATCGTTTTGACAGACTCTTCATAATCGAAGTAATCCGAAAATCGTAATCCCTGTGGTTCCTTTTCCGGAACAACCTTCGATTCTATAACGGCGTGTTCCTGAAAATACGTTCGCAAAACGCTCAATAAAACGGCGTCTTCGGAAAACCGTTCGATCAATATCTGTCGCGCTCCTTCAAGCGCTGCTTTGACATCGGCAACACCTGGATTGTCGCCTTCGGGAGTCGAAAAAGGAAGTCTGACAAAACGGGCGGCTTCCTCTTCGGGATGCTTGTCAGGGTTTGCCATTAATTGATCGGCCAGATCGCCCAGTCCGGCTTCCCACGCCAGTTTCGCTCTTGTACGGCGCTTTGGACGATAGGGGAGATAAATGTCTTCAAGACCGGACTTGTCAGAGACCCGACAAATGGCTTCCATCAGGGCCGGTGTCATTTTGTTTTGTGCACGGATCGACTCGATAACAGTCTGCCGCCGCTGTTCCAGCTCTCTTAGGTAAACTAGCCGTTCCTGTAATTGTCTCAATCGGACGTCGTCTAATCCGCCAGTAGCTTCCTTGCGATAGCGGGCGACAAAGGGAACCGTTGCCCCTTCATCCAGCAAAGCCACGGCCGCTTCAACTTGTTTCAGAGATACACGCAATTCATCAGCCAAACGCTGTTCTATTGAAGAAACCATTGTTTTTCGTTCCGAACCAAAAACGAGATGATACTCATTTCTGTCGGGTTCATCACGATTTACAGACATTCCGGCAGAACAATGTCTCTCTTGCCTCCTTGGCTTGTCGCGAACGAAACGGGACGCCTGTTCCGGACACGTCCATTGAAATTAATCAGTTTCGGTCGGAAAATACGTCCCATTTTTTCATTTATGAACGATAATGTATCCTTTTCCCTGCCGTAAAATACGATGCAGCAGTGATGACGGACATAATGAATTTCACACTGAAAGACATTAAAAAACAATTCGGCCAGCAGGCGTATTCGCTCGGGTTGATCTACACCCAGAAGAAACGCGTCTTACAAATCCAGCGTTCGGGCAACTTGATCCGTTCCGAAGTCCGGGAATCCGCCAACCTGACTTATCATCAAAACACATTCGTCAAATCGACTACGGAAGGTATCCAGTTCCAGGGAACTTGTTCGTGTCCCTTGATTCTGAACTGTCACCACGTTGCCGCTGTCTTATTGACACTACAACAGAAAAGCGAAGCCGCCGGCAAAAATAAAAACAGTCAGGCTTCGACCCCTTTGTCGAACTGGATCCAGAAACTCTACACCACCATTCATCCCGATGCCCCCGACGCGCTGGTTGGCAGCGAACGGGAAACCAACGCGGCCCGAACACTCATCTTCATTCTGTCGCCGGATCAATCCGACAAACGCGTGTTTATCGGCCTTTACAAGGCACGGTACAAATCGACGGGTGAATTTTCATCCATTACACCGGTGACGGAAATAGACACGCTGCTCACTGACAGACCGAACTATTTTTTCAAGGACGATGAAGAACCGATCCGTCTTTTTTTGGCCATGCGCAACGGATCAACTCTGCCCGCCAACACTATAGCCGAACCCAAAGGGACTATCGGGGCCCGCCTTCTCCAAATACTGCTCGATCAAAAACGTCTCTATTGGACAAACGCGGTAGCGGATATCGCCCGAGGATTAGTCTTTCCGCTTCAGGCCGCGCGGCCCCGGGAAGCCAGACTGGCTTGGCACGAAACAGGAACGTCTCTGCGGTTAAGATGGGAATTTGCCGCCGCTTCCGGAAAATCCCGCTACGCGTCCACCACGATTGACTATATCCTGGCAACTGAACCGGCCTGGTACATGGAAAATTTGACTTGTGGCGAACTGATGCTGCCATCCGACGTTTCCCGTTTTTCCATTAGCGAAATACAGGAGTTGATCGCTCAAGCCCCAATCATTTCAGCTAAAGACAAAAAAAACGTTTCCCGGTTGTTGCTTGAAAAAGGACTTGAAAAGGTGATTCCACAGCCTGAACCGCTGAAAGAACACCTTTTGAGGGAGGTGCTGCCCAAACCGATCCTTTATCTCGGCAGCAAACCCCACTGCTATCATGAGACGGAAACACCGATCTGGTCAGATTATGCCCAACTGAAATTCGATTACGATGGTCAAATTGTTTATTTCGATTCGGATTTACCCGTAATTCGCCAAAGGAGTGATGAAGTTATCGAACGGATCGTTCGAGATGAATCTGTCGAGAAAACCATGCACGATCTGCTTTTATCGCTCGGATTCAAAACCGTTGACCCAACAACCTCTCCACTGGCTTCATTGCCGGGTATCCTGGACATGGACTCGCCAACTGCATGGCTCCATTTCACTCAGGAAAACCTGTCCGATCTGCACGAAAAAGGGTGGAAAATCGAAAAATCTCCCGATTACCGTTACGATCTGCAAAAAATCCAGGCATGGTATGCCGCTATCGACGAAAACGACGATCAGCTCGAAAAAGACTGGTTCAGTCTGGAACTGGGCCTCGTCGTCAACAAAAAACAAATTCCCTTATTTCCCCTGTTAATTTCGCTCATTCGACAGTATCCGCAAAGTTTTGAGTATAAAAATCTTGAAAAACAGCCCGATACGGACTCACTTCTGGCAACGTTGCCCGATAAAAGCAGAGTAGCGCTTCCGTGGAAAGTGGTTCGCCCTGTGCTGAAAATTCTGAGCGAGCTTTACTACCTGGATCAGCCGAAATCCGCCATCGCGCTTCATCGTCTCGATGCCGCCAGACTGGCCGAACTCGACAGGGATGTGACGCTACAATGGACTAACGGGACCTCCCTTTTGAAAATGGGTGAAAAACTGCTGGCCTTCAACGGTGTCGGCATTGTTTCGCCTCCGGTTTCGTTAAAAGCGACCTTGAGAGACTATCAAATCGAAGGCGTGTCCTGGATGCAGTTTCTGCGGGAATACAATCTGGCTGGTATTTTGGCCGACGACATGGGATTGGGCAAAACCCTGCAAACGCTCTCTCACATTCTGCTTGAAAAAGAAGCCGGCCGTCTGACCAAACCGGCCCTGATCGTGGCACCGACTAGTCTGATGAGCAACTGGCAGGACGAGGCCGTACGGTTTACGCCCACTCTGAAAGTCCTGGTATTGCAGGGCAAAGAACGGGCGAGACATTTCACACAAATAGAACAGTTCGATGTTGTTCTGACGACTTATGCCCTGCTTCCACGTGACGAAGAGGTTTTAGTGGAACACGATTTTCATCTGCTGATTCTGGATGAATCCCAATACATCAAAAACATTCGTTCCAAAGCCGCGCAAATCGCTTCTGCTCTGAAAGCACGCCATAAACTTTGTCTGACGGGTACACCACTGGAAAACCATCTGGGTGAACTCTGGTCACAATTTCATTTTCTGTTGCCCGGCTTGCTGGGCAACGAGAAAACGTTTAACAGCGAGTTCCGTCACGCCATCGAAAAAAACGGCGATGAAACCAAACAGGCATTGCTAAACCGGCGTATCAAACCTTTTCTGCTCCGGCGTACCAAAGACAAGGTCGCTCGCGAACTGCCGATGAAGACGGAAATGGTACGATACGTCGAACTGACTCACGCACAGCGGCAAATTTATGAAGCCGTTCGCGAACGGATGGACCGGAAAGTTCAAGACGAAATCGCCAAATACGGGATCGCCCACAGCCAGATTGTTATATTGGAAGCGCTGCTGAAATTGCGGCAAGTCTGTTGTGATCCTCGATTGCTGAAGGGATCTGCTTACAAGAAAAGTCACAATGCTTCTGCAAAACTGGCCGAACTGATGGAAATGCTGGAAGAGCTGTTACTGGAAAAAAGACACATTCTTGTTTTTTCCCAGTTCACCAGCATGCTGGCCTTGATCGAAGCGGAATTAACCGTTCGCCAAATTCCGTACGCCCTTCTGACCGGTGACACAGCCGACCGTGCGTCTGCCATACGGCGTTTTCAGGAAGAAAAAGTTCCCGTTTTCCTGATCAGCCTGAAAGCTGGTGGCGTCGGATTGAATTTAACAGCCGCCGACACCGTCATCCATTACGATCCCTGGTGGAATCCGGCTGTCGAGAATCAGGCTACCGACAGAGCGTGGCGAATCGGTCAAGACAAACCAGTCTTTGTCTACAAGTTGATTGCCAAGGGAACACTGGAAGAAAAAATCCAGGAACTACAACAGCGTAAAGCCGATCTGGCCAGTGTCATGTTGTCTTCTGGACAGGCACAACATATCCAGATCACGCCGGAAGATCTTCAATCCCTTTTCCGGCCGCTGGAAGAAACCGGGTTTCCGGAAGGCCATGTCTGAAAAGCCTTGCCGTTAAAAACGGCAAAGCTTTTCGTTCATTTTTTCTTGCGTTTGGACGCGACAGCTGAATCGCCAGCGGAACCGTTTTCAAGAAGGCTTCTCAGCATCCAGGCATTTTTTTCATGAATTTGGAGACGCTGGGTCATTAAATCAATCGTCGGCTGATCGTTGGCCTTGTCGGCGATCGCCAGCACTTCCCTGGCTGTACGGGTAACCGTCTGGGAAGCGACGATGACGTCGCGGATCATGTCGTCAGCAGAAGGCACCCCTTCGACTTCCGGGATGGTCGAAAGCTTGGAAAACTCCGACATCGTCCCGGGTGCCGGAAAACCAAGCGAACGAATCCGTTCGGCAATTTCATCCAGGGCGTTCCACAGTTCGGTATACTGATCCATAAACATCACGTGCAGCGTCTGGAACATAGGGCCTGTAACGTTCCAATGATAATTGTGAGTCTTCAGATACAGACAGAAGCTGTCGGCCAGCATACGGGAAAGCCCCTTGCTGATGACTTCTCTGTCCTTGTCGCTAATACCGATTTCAATTGCCGGGATACTCATGGTTGCACTCCTCTTTTGTAAACGTTTTTCCATGGAAACTGATCCATTCTGCCGAAGACCGTTTCATCAATCAGGACGACACGCCGTTTTGAAGGACGAAAGCGGGCACATCATTTTGACAGTGAAACATTGTACCGTTATTTCGGAAAAGTTTCTGAAGGGAACGTTTCGGGCAAACACTCTCGTTGCCGATGAGATAAGGGAAAAACGGTTCATGTGAGAAGGATTTTTCCGGTAAATTCGGGCGAAACGGTCTGTTTTTGAAAAATTTTTCGTATTTCTGTCAATTAGTTCCTGAATTTAGGAAAATTCTGTTATTTTCATCTTATACTTATTCTTGCTTACTGTTTACCATAATAAAGTCTGTCGATTTCATAATGGCTGCACCCGTCAAACTGAAAAATTCGGGCGAAGAGGAAAAGTAAAGGGAAAGAACATGAAAATTGCGATCATAGGAGCCGGAGCGATAGGGGGCTATGTAGGAGTGAAGCTGGCGTTGTCGGGAGAAGACGTGACCTTCATTGTGAGGGGAGCGAACCTGGAAGCCATCAAAAAAGACGGCATGAAACTCATCATGGCAGACGGAACCGAACATGTGGCCAAAAACGTCAAGGCCACCAACAACTACGATGAAGTCGGGCCTCAAGACGTGGTCATTCTGGCGTTGAAAGCCCATCAGGTAGATGCCGTGGCCAACGACGTGCCCAAGCTGTTCGGTCCGGAGACGGTAGTGGTGACCATGCAAAACGGTATCCCGTTTTGGTATTTCCATAAACACGGCGGTCCTCATGAAGGGCAACGGGTGCAAAGTGTCGACCCGAGCGGTTTGATCAGTACCAACATTCCGGCGGATCGGATTTTGGGTTGTGTGGTCTATCCGGCCTCGGCCTTAATTGCCCCGGGGGTAGTCAAACACATCGAAGGAGACCGTTTCCCGATTGGGGAACTGGACGGCAGCGTGACCGAACGGGCGCAAAAAGTCTCGGACGCTTTTATCAAGGCAGGCTTCAAGTCGCCGATTCTGGAGAACATCCGCGCCGAGATCTGGCTGAAACTGTGGGGCAATCTGAGCTTTAATCCCATCAGTTCCCTCTCGCATTCGACCCTGGTGGACATTTGCCAGTATCCGCTCTCGCGCGAGCTGGCCGGTAACATGATGATCGAAGCGCAACGCATCGCCAACAAACTGGGCATTGAATTCCGGGTGCCGTTGGAAAAGCGGATTCGGGGAGCGGAAAAAGTCGGCAAACACAAGACCTCCATGCTGCAAGACGTGGAAGCGGGCCGGGCACCGGAAATCGACGCTTTGGTCGGTTCGGTGGTGGAACTGGGCCGCATTACCAACACGGCCACCCCGCACATCAACACGGTCTATGCGCTGGTCAAACTGTTGGCCAAGACGATGGAAGAAGAGCACGGCAAAGTCAACATGGAACCGTGTTGACGTTAAAAAAAGACACCTGAACCTGCCCCTGGGCCCACAACGGGGCAGGCAAGTCACAAAGTCATTCCCAGAAACAGAAAATGGTGGAAAATAATGGATTAGGACATTATTTTCGTCAGCTCACCTGACAAACTTTTTATTTCCTAGTGAGACATACACAATCATGGCAGCAGCTTCGCATAAAAAAATCACCTCGTTTCATCCGCCACAACGTGTCTTGATGGGGCCTGGCCCTTCCAACATCAATCCGCGCGTTTTAGCGGCCATGAGCCTTCCCGTCATCGGTTATCTGGATCCGGCTTTCGTCTTGATGATGGACGAACTCAAATCCCTGTTACGTTACGCCTTTTTAACCGACAACCCATTGACCTATCCGATTTCCGGGCCGGGCTCCGTAGGAATGGAAAGCTGTTTCGTCAACATGGTCGCTCCCGGTGACAAAGTCGTCGTCTGTCGTAACGGCGTCTTTGGCGGGCGTATGATCGAAAACGTCGAACGGTGCGGGGCCACTCCCGTCATTGTCGAGGGCACCTGGGGCGAACCGGTCGATCCCAACGCACTGGAAGACACCTTGAAACAGCATCCGGACGCCCGGGTGGTGGCCTTTGTTCACGCCGAAACCTCCACCGGGTGCGTCTCCGACGCCAAAACCCTGGCTGAAGTGGCCCATCGTCACGATTGTTTGACTATCGTCGACGCCGTCACTTCCCTGGCCGGTTGTCCCTTGAAAGTCAAGGAATGGGATCTGGACGCCGTCTATTCGGCCAGCCAGAAGTGCCTGTCGTGCACGCCGGGGCTTTCGCCGGTGACTTATTCCGACCGGGTTATCGATTACGTCACGAGTCGTAAAGACAAGGTGCAAAGCTGGTTCATGGATTTGAACCTCATTTTGAACTATTGGGGCAATACGGTACGAACCTATCATCACACCGCACCGATCAACGGGTTGTTTGCCCTGCATGAAGCGTTGTTGCTGCTTAAGGAAGAAGGCATTGAAAACACCTGGGCACGGCATCGTCGTCATTACCAGGCCTTAAGAGCCGGTTTCGAAGCGATGGGACTGAAGTTTTTGGTCAAAGAAGAGAACCGGTTGCCGCAGATCAGTGCCGTGTGGGTACCGGAAGGCATTGATGAAGCGGAAGTGAGAAAGCGGCTGTTGTCGGAATTCAATCTGGAGATTGGAGCGGGACTGGGGCCGTTGGCAGGCAAGATTTGGCGTTTCGGGTTGATGGGGTATACGGCGCAGTCGGCCAATGTGATGTTGTGTTTGTCGGCCTTGGGGTCGGTGCTCTCCAAGATGGGTTATCCCGTCAAGGTCGGTGAGGCCGAGGCGGCCGCTCATCAGTCTTACGCTTCACAGCACGTCAATGCCGCTGAAGAGGCGCTTTCTCGCGTTTAGCCCTCTTTCATTCTCCTCTCTTCAAGCACGCCCGAAAGATGATTTCGGGCGTTTGTCTTTTAGAGCGTGGCCCAGTAATATACCTCCTTCGGAAACAGCCTTGTCGGCCCGGGCCGAGGCTGAAAACTTTTGGGCCGGCCAGTGATCGAAACACAAACCGGTGAACGGGCCGGATACGCCTGTCAGACAGTTCCTGACAAACAAAAATACCGGAAAAAACGCCTAAAGGAGAAATCGTTTGCTTTACAGTATAGTGAAAATGATTGTCGATGTTGCCACGACCCTGCTGGGCGGCGCATTTTTACTCCGTTTCTGGATGCAGGTCG
This sequence comes from Oxalobacter sp., assembly GCA_048528425.1. Taxonomy (GTDB): domain Bacteria; phylum Pseudomonadota; class Gammaproteobacteria; order Burkholderiales; family Burkholderiaceae_D; genus Oxalobacter. The sequence goes on from DBGFLV010000235.1 coordinate 16,374, forward strand.
CCCGGGCCAGACCGCCTTTTCAAATTGCCAATCTGTTGTTCCAGTTGACAGACTGGCTCATTAAACCCATTCGCAAAATCGTTCCCGGCTGGGGCGGATTCGACTGGTCAACGCTGATCGCCGCCATTTTGATGGCCGTTGTCTCTGCCTTGTTCGATACCTGGCTGATCCAATTTTTCACCGTCAAAACCGTTCTGTTTCTGACGGTGCTTTCGCTCTTGAACTGGGTCATTTACGGGTTTATGGGACTGTTGATTATTGAAGTCGTCTTCAGTTTGGTCAACCCTTTCTCTCCGATCGCCGCGTTTGTACGGGAATTGAACGCACCGCTTTTAAAACCGATCAGACGTTTTTTGCCGACACTGGGTGGATTCGACTTTTCGACGCTAGTCGCGTTTTTCCTGCTTCAGATCGTATCCAGGCTCGTCACTCATCTCATCCTGCCCTATTTGATATGACGGTAAACTGGCTGTCCCGAACACATGAGGGTTACCGCATTGCCGTGCAAGTCAGTCCGAATGCGAAAAGATCCGAAATCGTACCCGGTGAAGGTGACGCGTTACGTATCAGGCTCCAGGCCCAACCGATCGACGGCAAGGCCAATGAAGCCTTGATCCGGTTCATCGCCCAAAAATTGGGACTTCCGCGCAGACAGATAGCCATTAGCCACGGATTGACAGCCAAACGCAAGCTGCTTTTTATTGCTGCCCCCGAGTATACGGCAGAAGAAATCGAAAAACAGTTGAAGGCGCCCTGACCCGCATGAGCATTTATCCCATCCAGAATTCAAACGGCAGATTTCGGGCAAAGAGGACACCGGTTTCTTCCAGTTGTCGACGATAACGCGGCCAGTCGAAACAAGGGCCGGGATCGGTTTTTCGTCCAGGTGCAATGTGTTCGTGACCCGTCACGGCCGTTAACGGATAATACCGACACAGAGCAGCGGTTAACGAAACCAGTGTAGCGTACTGCGGTGAAGAAAACGGATCGACGCCAGTTCCTTCGATTTCAATTCCGATGGAAAAATCATTGCAGCTCTGACGGCCGCGATAAGAGGAAACCCCGGCGTGCCAGGCACGTCGCTCGGTCGAAACGAACTGGACAAGTTGTCCGTCACGCCTGATTAGGAAATGAGAAGAAACTTTCAGTGACCGCAACTGATCGAAAAACGGATGGGTATCGCAGTCAAGCCGGTTAAGGAACAAGTCGGCGATGGCTTCTCCACCGAACTCGCCGGGGGGTAAACTGATATGGTGAATAACCAGCAAATCGATTGCCTGGCCCGGAGGCCGATCATTCTGATTGGGAGAAACGAGGTGTTGTGCGGCGGTACACCAGCCGTCCTTGTTGATATTCATAGCTCTGTCCCGTTGAAACAGGTTTTCATTAAAAACCATTTTATCCTTTCTGGCAAACGATCCCGGAAACCGGCAAGCTCTGCCTTAGATAACAAAACGAAGACGACCGTCCCGACCTGTACACCCCGTTGCAGGGCGAAAAAACCCGGTGGACTGACGAGCCGAGCGCCGTCTCCGCCTAGGGAGTCCGCCTGTGGCTGGACAACCGTTCCAACGCGGGCGTGAAGACAGGTTCAGTTTGCGGGCCGGCAGGTTGAAAGAAAAAAACGAATCAGACAGAGCGGAATAAGTTGACAGAACTGGGGACACAACGAATTCGTGAAACCGGTGACTCATTTAACCGGCATGTAAGAAACCGGCGGCACACGACCCAAGCTACAGCAGCCCGGAAGACAGGTACCTTGAACCGTGACAGTCAATACCGTTTCTCATCATCCGGGAAAACAACACTGCTACAAACACGTCGCTCTGGGCAACGGAATGAAAAAGTCGACTAAAAAAACCGGTTTATTACGATAAGCCAATACCTCATCTCGTTATCGGGAAAAACCACTCGCGTCAGCGGTAACGCGTCATGAAGTATGCCTGTGCGAAAAATAAGCAACGCTGTGTTCGCGGCAACAAAAGAACTTGCCCGAACGTTCCACGACTTCCGACACAGGAACATAAACTTCACAATATTCGCAGCTCACCATATGTTCGACTTCGCCGCTCCGGTTATCCGGAGTCAAAGCGCGTCTTAGCGGGGAATTCTCCGGCCGGTTGACCGGATTTTGCCGGATGATGAAAATATGTGAACTGCGCCGCACTTTCACCACAATAGCAGCGACAATCAGAACCAGAACAATCAGCCACATCCAAGCCATTTCATTTCTCCAATTCAACGATCGCCCGGCTGAAGCCGGGCCGGATTTTCTTCATTTTATCAGGGTATACCAATCCGTTCACCGCCTTATAATGTCGAAACGCCACTCCGGCTTTATATTGACTTCACTCAAACTCTCGATCATGTCCGTTATTACCGACCAATTGCGAATGATAGACAAACACATCCGTTCGGCTGCGTTGAAAGCCGGACGCGATCCTGCCACCGTCCACTTACTGGCTGTTTCCAAAACGCATCCGGTCCAGGCCATACTGGAAGCGGCTGATGCGGGTCAGCTGGCTTTTGGCGAAAATTATGAACAGGAAGCGATCGAGAAGATTCGCACTATCCGGGAAACCAGGCCCGACCTCAAACTGGAGTGGCATTTTATCGGACCTGTTCAAAGCAACAAAACCCGGACAATTGCCCACTATTTCGATTGGGTTCATTCTGTCGACCGTGAAAAAATCGCCCGACGTCTTTCCGAACAAAGACCGGCTGATCGGCTTCCGCTCAACATCTGTCTTCAGGTCAATATCAGCCGTGAAGCCAGCAAAAGTGGCAGCGACCCGGATAAAATCGCCGATCTGGCCAAAGCCGTTTCCCGGATGCCTCATTTGAAACTGCGAGGATTA
>DBGFLV010000236.1:0-5993 GCA_048528425.1 Oxalobacter sp.
AGGCCGAATCCTCTCGAGGCACCGGTAATGAACCAGATTTTTCCGTTTTTCGGGCTGTCGTTTTCCATTTCTTCTCCTTTTCGTTGGGGCGAGTCAACGACCGTTGCGGGCTGACGGGCGGTGGTCAAAGTGTAACGGATTCCGGGTGAAAAGCGGGGTTTTCCAGAGCGGGAATGGAAAAAAACAGCGGTTTTTTCTCTGAACGGCATCGTTTTTTCGGCTGGCCGATAAGACGACGTCTCATTTCGGTGTGGTTGTCGCCCGTGTGGCTGGATTCATGCCTGACGGCGGTGCGCCACGGGATGAACCGGTTTGGTTCGGATTGCCGGACACCCGTGATGGGGAAGAGGGTGCCGGCAAGCCAGTATCGGCTGGGACTGTCTGTTTTCCTGCGTTGCCGGAATAACCGGCAGGCGAAAAGGTTCAGACCGCGATGGGGGCGGCAATGGCCGGATGGGGATCGTAGCCGATGATCTCGAAATCGTCCGGTGTGTAGTCGAAAAGCGAAGGCTTTTTGTTCAGCTTCAACGTCGGCAGTGCACGCGGCTGGCGGGAGAGTTGCAGTTGTGCCTGATCGACATGGTTTTTGTACAGGTGCAGGTCGCCAATAGAATGGATGATTTCACCGGGAACGAGGTCGCACTGTTGCGCAATCATGTGGGTCAACAGGGCTGTGGAGGCGGTGTTGTACGGAATGCCTAAAAAGATGTCGCCGGAACGCTGGGTCATCATGCAGGATAACCGCCCGGCTGCGACCTGGAATTGATACATGACGTGGCACGGCGCCAACGCCATTTTACCGTCCCGTACGTTTTCCTGCGGTGACTTGTTTTCGTTGGGCAACAAGGCGACGTTCCAGGCACTGATGATGTGGCGCCGGCTGTCCGGACGGGTACGGATGGAATCGAGTACGGCCGAAACCTGATCGTAAATTTGTCCGTCCGACCCTTCCCAGGCACGCCATTGCGCTCCGTAGATAGGCCCCAGATCCCCGTTTTCGGTGGCCCATTCGTCCCAGATGGTGACTTTGTTGTCGTGCAAATAACCGATGTTGGTGCCCCCTTTTAAAAACCAGAGGAGTTCGCCAATGATGGAACGGGTGTGAAGTCGTTTGGTGGTCAACAGTGGCAAGCCGTCTTTCAGGTCGTGGCGCATCAGGCGACCGAAAACGGCGCGAGTGCCGGTTCCCGTGCGGTCGTCCTTGTCGACGCCGGTGTCTAAAATCTCTTTCAGAAGAGCAAGGTATTGTCGTTCCATGTTCCCGTTTGCAGGTGGCTTGAAATGAAGGGCATTGTAGCGCATTCGTCCGGGAGCGACTATGACGGTTTTCTGCTTCAGGGTGAATCGGCAGGGGGTTTTGGGCCGGAAGACGCGCTTGAAGGGGCGTTCGTCCCCTTGGAGAGGACGTCGTCCAGTTTGGCCAATGCCCGCGGTGCGTCGGGGTGACCGTCCCGGGCGGCCGCTTCCAACCAGTAACGGGCTTTGGCCGGATCGCGCGGGACGCCCTTGCCGTTAATGTAAAGGGTGCCGAGTATGAACCGGGCTTCGGTGTTTCCGGCTTCGGCAGCCCGGGTGTAGTACGTCAGGGCTTTGGGAACGTTTTGCCGGATACCGGCACCGAGGTACAACAGGCCGGCGTAAAAATGGGCCGCGTCGGCCGAACCGTTTGCGGCGCTTTGTTCCAGCCAGATTACTGCTTCGTCCGGTTTCTTTTCCGGTACCGCGTCCGACAGCAGCAACAGTGCCAGATGGTATTGGGCCGGTGCGTAGGCCTGCCGGGCCGCTTTTTCCAGCCACCGGCGCGCCCTGTCAGGATCGGCCGGGACGCCTTTGCCTTGGGCCAGCAGGAGAGCCAGTTGATCCTGGGCGTACGGGTCGTTTTGTGCCGCTGCCTTTTCAAACCAGTCTGCCGCCCGACGGCCGTTCGGAGCGGTACCTATGCCGTTTAAGTAAAGATAACCGAGTGCGGCTGTCGCACGGACGTCATTTTGGGCGGCAGCTTTTTCAAACCACTCCCTGGCCCCGGCCGCATCCTGTGGCAAACCGTCCCCTTTCAAGGTCAGATAGCCAATGGTGTACTGGGCCGGAGCGTATCCGCTTTCGGCCGCCTGCGCAAACCAGTTCAGGGCTGCTTCGCGTTCCACCGGACCGCCTTCTCCGTTGAATTGCATCAGGGCAAGCTGATAGGCGGCGTCGGTATGGCGTTGTTCGGCGGCCTGTGCAAAGCAGTGGCGGGCAGCGCCGGCGTCTTTCGACACACCCAGTCCATGCCGATAAAAGAGGCCGAGCTGGAACCGGGCCGCGGCGTCACCTTCCCGGGCCGCTTGTTCCAGCAGGGTTCGCGCTTTTTGCCGGTCGAGAGGAACACCGTCGCCTTTCCACATCAGCGTGGCCAGCGCTGTTTTCGCTTCAGGCAGGTCTGCCTGTGCGGCCTGCGAAAACCACCGGGCCGCCGCTTCGGGATCGCGGGCCATGCCGCGACCGAAGTAAGCCATCATGCCCAGATTGTATTGGGCCCGGGCGTGGCCTTGCCCGGCTGCCGTTGAAAACCATTCGCGTGCGCTGGCCCAATCCGTTTTCACGCACGTCCCTGTCCGGGCCAGCGTCCCCAGTTCGTTCGCGGCGTCTGCATCGTTTTTTCCGGCAGCGAACCGGAGCAAAGCCAGCGCCTTCTCGCAGTCCGGCGGGGTGGCCGACAAGGCCAGGACACCGGCGAGAAACGCTGCCTTGACGTGCCCTTGCGACGCGGCTTCTTCCAGCCAGGGACGCGCCTTCCGTAATCCGGACTGCGGCGATGGGTTTTCTGTTCCCATCGCTTCCAGCAGGGAAAAAGCTGTCGGGTCGCCCTGTGCGGCCGCGTTCTGTAGCGTCTTGAACAGGAATGTCCCGGTGGTGTCGTTTGCCGAAGCGGGATGATTCGGCGGGGTGCTGTCGGACAGCGCCGGAACCGGCCCGGCCGCCCCGTTAGCGGAAACGGCCAGGAACAGAACCGACAATAAAACAGAAGGAAACGCCTGCCGGAGGCGGCGCGGAAAACGAAACGGTATCATGACTACCCGAATGGGACGACAGGCCCTCATTGTAGCGTATGGGGAGCAGGATGGACACGATGAACCGTGACGGCCGTGCGCCAGTGGCTGTGTTCGAACGACTGCGCGGGCAACGCAGTCAACCGGCCTGGCGACTCCGGCCGTTCAACTCGGGGGGAATGGGAAATGAGGTATTTTTCTGCCGGGAAATCAGGGCGCAGCCTGTTTACCCTCCCCGGCGACGACAAAGGATGCCGGGAGGAGACGTCCCGTTCTTTACTTTCTGTCCGGCTGATCCGTTTGCAGGCCGGGTGGCGTCGCGGTTCGGCGGGTGACGAAGTCACCGGGCTCCCGCCGGGAAGGTCAAAAGGCGATGGGTTCGTCAAGTGGACAGACCGGTTTTATCGGAGCTGACCCAGGTGCAGCGTCTTGACTTCCAGGTATTCTTCCAACCCCAGTACCGACCCTTCCCGCCCCAAACCGGATTCCTTGATGCCGCCGAACGGCGCGACGGTGGAGGAAATGCCGGTGTCGTTGATACCGATCATACCGGCTTGTAACGCATCGGAAACGCGGAAAACGCGTGACAGATCCCGGGTGTAAAAGTAAGCGGCCAATCCGAACGGCGTGTGATTGGCCCGGGTGACGGCTTCGTCTTCTGTCGTGAAACGGAAACAGGCGACGACCGGGCCGAAAGTTTCTTCGTGAGCTACGATCATGTCGTCACGGCAGTCGGCTATCAGGGTCGGTTCGTAAAAGGTGCCGCCCAATGGACTTATCGTGCCGCCGGTGACGAGTTTGCCGCCTTTGTCGAGAGCGTCTTTCACGTGCCGTTCGACTTTTTCCAGCCCTTTTTCATTGATCAGCGGGCCGATAGCGACACCGGGCGTCATGCCGTCGCCGACTTTGAGCTTGCCGATTGCGGTGCCCAGTTTCTCGATGAAAGCGTCGTAAATGCCGTCCTGTACGTACAGGCGGTTGACCGCGATACACACCTGTCCGGCGTTACGGAACTTGTTGGCGAGGATACCGTTCACGGCGGCGTCCGTGTCGGCGTCGTCGAACACGATCATGGGCGCGTTACCCCCCAGTTCCATCGACACCCGCTTGACCGTGTCGGCGGCATTTTTGATCAGCGTCTTGCCGACCGGCGTCGAGCCGGTAAACGAGATTTTGCGGACGTCGAAAGAAGCCATGATCGCGTCCGAAATCGCGGACGTGTCACCACAAACCCCGTTTAACACCCCGGGCGGAATGCCGGCCTTTTCCGCCAGCGCCAGCAAGGCAAAGGCGCAAAGCGGTGTCTCCCCGGCCGGTTTGATCAATGCAGTGCAACCGGCGGCAAGAGCAGGGCCCAGCTTGCGGGTCAGCATGGCCATCGGAAAATTCCAGGGCGTGATGGCCGCGACGACGCCGACCGGTTCCCGCGTGGCGAAAATGCGGGAATCCGGTTTAAAAGGTGGAATGATTTCTCCGTTGGCGCGACGCGCTTCGGCGGCGAACCATTGAATGAAACTGGCGGCGTAATCAACCTCGCCCAGGGCTTCCGGAAGGGGTTTTCCCTGCTCGGCCGTCATCAGTTCCCCCAGAAAGGGCCGGTTTTGCACGATCAGGTCATACCAGCGGTTCAACAGAGCGCCCCGTTCGGTCGCCGTCGTCTTGCGCCAACCGGCAAAAGCCTTTTTCGCGGCGGCGATGGCCGCTTCAGTCTGTTCCCGGCCGCTGTAGGCGACGTCAGCCAGCTTTTCACCGGTGGCCGGGTTGGTGTCGGCAAACGTCTTGCCGGTTTCGATCCATTGGCCGTCGATGAAAGCGCCGGTCTTGAAAAAAGGATTTTTCTTCAGTCTGTCGTGCAATGCGCTCATGTCATTCTCCTGTCCGTTGAAAGCCTGTCTCCACGGGACAAGCATACCCCGTCGAAAATCGTTTGACCATGACGGGAAGCCAAGAAAGGGGCGTTTTCGGGGCGGGAAAAACGACACACTCGATTTCCGGAAGGGATTGGCGAATGGTCGGATCCGGCTTGACGGCAGCGTGACAACGGGATAATAAGACCATTTTTCGACAGGGCAGGAAAATTTTCTTCCGGGAAGAGGGGAAGGGTTACGGCCCGAACAAGGGACGCAGAGCCTTGAAGAGTTTCATCGACCAATCCCGATGACCGTGTTCGAGCCGGTTAATGGCTGGTTGAACCCCGGCGTCGGCCGCTTTACGGTACAGGGCCATCGCTTTTTCTTCGTTCTGGGGACGGCCGAAGCCGTATTCTTCCATGACGCCCAGCCAGTACCAGGCGTCGGCCTTGCCGTTTTCGGCGGCCAGGGTGAAGAGAGAGGCAGCCTTGTCGTTGTCGATGGTGTAGTTGCCACGGCCGAAGAGGTAAATCAGGCCAAGGCCAAAGGGAGCGTTGGTTTTGTCACCGTGTTCGATGGCGAGGGTATACCACTTGTGAGCCTCTTCCCAACTTTGAGTGTCATTGACGTCTTCAGGATAGTAGAGCGCACCGAGATTGGCCATAGAAGGGGCGTAGCCTTGCGCGGCCGCTTTTTTGTACCAGAAAATGGCGTTATCAAGATTAACGGGCACGCCTTCGCCAAAATGATACACTTGACCTATTGCATGCATAGCCATTTTATCACCTCTTGCAGCTGCTTTACTGAATAGATCGAAAGCAGTTGAATAGTCCTGTTGGACACCGATGCCGTCGCGATACATCATACCGAGATTGAATTGGGCGGCAGCTGTTCCCTGTTCGGCAGAAAGCGTATAAAGTTCAAACGCTTTTTTCAGGTCTTTTTGTACTCCTAATCCATTGAAGTACATGAAAGCGAGATTATTTTGCGCTTTCCTGTTGCCCTGTTTGGCTCCTTTGCTATACCAGTGAAAAGCTTTATCCAAATCCTGATGGGTACCTTCTCCCCACCGGTACATTCTGCCGAGATAATACTGTGCTTCTGCGTTACCGTT
>DBGFLV010000237.1:0-4208 GCA_048528425.1 Oxalobacter sp.
AGGATGGACAGAATCGAGAGGCGGCAGAAGGAAAAAAGGGCGGGAATGCAAGCGGATTGCGGTGTGTTTCAAGGAACTTGAAATAAGGAGCGGCGCCCAGTAGACACATGAGAAAAAACGGCGTCCTAATGGACGCCGTTCAAGTCAGACTCGCGATGACGAGAAATCAAGCCGTGAATCAGATGGCTTTGTTTTCACGGAATTTGGCGATGTCTGCGTCGGAATAACCCAGTTCTTTCAACACTTCGTCAGTGTGTTCGCCGAGGAGCGGAGCACGAGTGACTTCAGGTTCCGAATCGGAGAGCTTCATCGGAGTGCTGATCGTCAGGTAGTTACCCCGGATTTCGTCTTCGACTTCAACGATGGTCTTGACTTTGCGCAGAGACGGATCGTGGGCCAGTTCTTTCATGGACATGACCGGGCCGCAAGGAATGCCGTATTGCGCTGCCCATTCGGTGACTTCGAATTTGTCCTTGTCCTGGAACTTGGTTTCGATGAAAGCGAAGATGTCCATCAACTTGTCAACACGTGCATCAAAGGTGTTGTAGTTGGGGTCGTCTTTCCATTCCGGTTTGTCGATCATGTCGCAAATCTGCGGCCACATCTGTTCTGCCAGGGTGAAGTAGACGTAGGAGTCCTGGTCGGTTTCCCACCCTTTGCATTTCAGCATCCAACCCGGCTGACCGCCACCGCCTGCGTTACCGCCACGGGGTACGGAGGTGATGGTGTCGAAAGATTGATCGGTGAAGCCGGGCTGAGCCTGCGGATATTCAGCCAGGATACCGGTTCTTTCCAGACGTTGCTGGTCACGCAGTTTGATACGAACCAGATTCAAGACGGCGTCTTGCATGGCAACGGCCACTTTCTGACCTTTGCCCGTGTTGTGACGTTGCTGCAATGCAGCCAGAATACCGATACACAGATGCATACCGGAGTTGGAGTCACCCAAGGCGGCGCCGGAAACGGTCGGAGGACCATCCCAGAAACCGGTGGTAGCTGCTGCACCGCCGGAACACTGTGCCACGTTTTCGTACACTCTCAGATGTTCGTTGGCATGGCCTTCAGCGTAGCCTTTGACGGAAGCCAGAATGATTCTCGGGTTCAGTTCCTGAATACGTTCCCAGGAGAAGCCCATACGATCCAGTGCCCCTGGCGAGAAGTTTTCGACCATGACATCGGATTGCTGGATCAGTTTTTCCAGAATTTCCTTGCCTTCCGGGGTCTTGGTGTTCAAGGTCAGGGAACGTTTGTTACCGTTGAACATGGTGAAGTACAGTGAGTCGACACCAGGTTTGTCTCTCAACCAGCCACGGGTTACGTCGCCTTTGCCCGGCAGTTCGACTTTGGTGACATCTGCCCCCAAAAAGCCCAACATCTGGGTACAGGCCGGACCCGCTTGGACGTGGGTGAAGTCCAGTACCTTAATTCCTTCTAATGCTTTTGTCATGATTTCTCATTTCCTTGTCGTTGGTACAACTTTTGGTTTTTGTTCTCTGTGGCCATTTCCTTTACCAGAACTGCCCAGAAAGAAAAACTTCGCCCGCAAGGGCTGAAGGTACTAACTTGGGATTGCTAACACTTCGCAAAACGTCTCAAAATGAAGCAAGCTTTATGTATAGCCCCTATATTTTACTCGATAGTCCGTTTAAATCAAGACCGTTTAGAACGATTAATGAGTCCGGTAGGCCGACCCGATTTATTTTTCCTGGAGTTCGGCAAGGCGGCGGTAGAGCGTCCGTTCGCTGACGCCCAGCATTTCGGCCAGCGATTTTCGGCTGCCGCGAAACGCGGCGAGAAACGGTTTCAGTTGTGCTCCGGTTGGGAACGGAACGGCCGGGGAAGCGGTTTCACCGGTTTCGACGGGGGGCAACAACAGATGAGTCGTGTCGATTTCGCCGGTTTCGCACAAAAGGACGCCTCGTTCGAGAAAATTGCGGAGTTCGCGGATGTTGCCCGGGAAGGAATAGGTTTGCAGACGGTACAGAGCTTCGTTTGTCAGGGTCCGTTTTTTTCCAGGAGCGATTTTTTCCAGCAGATGGGCTACTAGCGCAGGAATGTCTTCAAGTCGTTCCCGTAATGACGGAACGTGGATGGGCAGGGTGTTTAACCGGTGATAAAGGTCAGTTCTGAACAAGCCCTTTTGTACCATTTTGTACAGGTCGCGACTGGTCGAGGAAATAAAACGGACGTCGACGTGGCGGGGAGCCGTGGAGCCGGGGCGGCGATAGGTGCCGGTCTCGAGCAAACGCAAGAGTTTGGGTTGCATGGTCAAGGGGACGTCACTGACTTCGTCCAGAAAAAGGGTTCCCCCGTCAGCAGCGTCAACAAGTCCCTTTTTGGCCGAGGCTGTTTTGGAATAAACTTCCCGTTCGTGACCGAACAATTCGCTTTCAAACCGGGTTTCCGACAAACTCAGGCAGTCGATGGCGATGAAAGGTTTGGCAGCCCGTTTTCCTGCCCGGTGAATGGCCTGTGCCGCCAGTTCCTTGCCGGTACCCGATTCCCCACAGAGCAAGACGTTGATGTCCGAAGAAGCCGCTTTTTCCACGAGGTTCATCATGCTCCGGAACGCGGGGGATTCGCCTTTCAAGCTGTTCTTTTCGAGGACGCCTTTAGCGATTTTGACCGGTTCGATTTTTTCGACGAAACAGGTCACGTCACCGGCCGGGTTTTTTATCGGAGTCAGCTCGATACTGACGTATTCTTCGCCGTCTGGTGTGTGATGCATGTGAAGAACCCGTTCGGGTTTTCCGGAACGGCGGCTTTTCGCCAGCGGACAGGTCTCGCCGGAACGATCGCAGGGCATATCGTAATTGTGCGATATCTCGTAACAAGTGCGTCCGATGATGGAGGTCTGCGAATGGCAGTATTTATGGAACGCCTGGTTGACGGCAATGATGCGGTACTGGTTGTCGAACAAAAGGTGGGGTTCGGGCTGTGCCTGAAGAAACGAGCTAAGTTCGGTGAAAGACATGGGACCTGACATAAACGGAAGAGATTTTCCGATACTGCCATAATCTGCCGGAACTGCCAAGCCGGTGGCAGAAACGGTAAGCCTGTATTCCGGACGATTCCGTTTTCCGGCATCGCGCAGACAACGCCGAGTGCCGCATAAACGGTTATTGAGGTCTTTCCGGACTGCGCTTCAGAAAGAATTGCATGGCTTTTTCGACGACGTCCGGATGGATGACGTGGCGCCCGTGAAACTCGAGAAAGGTGACGTCGTAACCCGATTTTTTCAATTCGTTATAGTGGTGAAGTCCACTGGTGTCCATAGGAAGCTGTTCATCTTCAGGACTGTGGGCGATGAAAACCAGCGGACGACCCCGTGGAACGTACAGGTTCATGAAACCGCCCGAAAGGGCAATGACGTGCGAGACAATTTCACCGTTGGACAAACCGATGGAAAGCGAATAACTGGCACCGTCGGAAAAACCGCAGAATCCGAAGTGATTTTTGTCGAGGCGATAACGGGAGGCGACTTCGTTTAGCGCCTTGTCCAGCTTTTCCAGATCGGGACCGTTTCCACCAATAGTCAGATCCCAGGTAGGATAGGTGGACTGGGGCAGCATCAACAGAAACCGGTTTTTTTCAGCGTATTCCCTGAAAAAGGGCAAGACTTTTTCCGCACTGCCACCTGCACCGTGGAACATGACCAGCAGTTTGACCGGTTTGTCCGTTTCCAACGCTTCGGGTACGACAAGCAATGTATCACGTTCTTCAGGCAGGCCCAGTTTGACATTTAGCGGATGAATGCCTGCCGGGAACGGTGATTGGTCGGGCTGGTGAAACCGGAATGACAGATGGCCCAATATGGAGGGCGGCATCATCGAAAAATCGAATTCTTTCAGATTGGACGGAAAGTTGCTTTTCATGGGGCAGACTCGGTTATGGGGTTAGGGCAACCGTTTGTCAAACGGGGCGATGACCGGAATGCATCAACTTTACCATTTTTGCCGATGGAATGTAAAAATGACTCCGGTCAAATCAATTGAACGGAGTCATTTTAACGGAATCCTCGGTTTTTATTGACTGATGTGCTGTTTGATGTTGCCGGCAATCAAATTGACTATACGATCGTAACGGTTCAGTGCGGAGAGGTCCGGTTTGGTTTCGTTTTTGCGCCAACGGTTAATCGTCATGGTGACCACGCCGATCAAACCGGCGATTTCGGCGTCCGTTGTAGTCCCCAGTTTCGCTTCCCAGTC
>DBGFLV010000238.1:0-1896 GCA_048528425.1 Oxalobacter sp.
CCCCAGTTTCCGACCCACGACAACGGCTACCTCGCCCACATCCGTTCCTTCATCAACAACATTTTCGCCAAACACGGACTGGACGTGTCCACCGACAGGCGACAACGTTTTATCGAACTGATGACGGCCTGGGCAGCATTGGTTCCCCTGACGCTGCAAGAAATCGAAAAAGCCGTCACCCTTTACATTCTGGCGGATGAACCGCCCGAACCGGGAATCGCCACTTTTTTGATCGTTTTGAAAATCAAAAAACCCGAATGGCTCTCACCGCTCTTGCAAAACGACAAAGCGACGCTGACGACGATAGCGAAAGACTTTCTCGGCCGTATCATTGCCGACAGCGAAAAACTGCCGATGGCACCCGACCATTATTTCCGCGCCCTGCAAAATTTTTTCGACAGTGAAAAAAACCATCACCTGCAAGACCGGTACGTCATTACCCAGTTCCAGAAAGACGTGCTCGATCCCAACGCGTTTTATATCGAATCCCTGGAAGAAATCGCCTATCTGATCCGCATGATCGCCGCCGGTCTCGACCTGAATATCACGGACTAGTCGGCTTGTCCGTTCCAGGCGAAACCTGCTTTTGCCCCGGCTAACCGGGCAGAGGCGTTTTACTTGTCCACAACGTGAACCCGGGCAACGAGACAGGCGTGCATCGAAAAGCCTCCTGTTTTTCAGGCAGCGGATGTTTCACTGCCCAGACAGGTTACTTCATAACAATCGGCTTTGCCGCCCGGAGACGACTTTACGGCCGTGACCGAAAAAAGATAACCGTCAAACGGGACTTTTACCGTCGCTTCCCAGCGTTCGCCCGAAGCCGTGACGCGCTTGATCTGGTCGGCCCGGGCCAGCAAATCAGCGATCCCGCTCCCGAACACGTCGGCCACCTCTTCGGCCGTTTCCATAAGACAGTCTTCATAACCGACGTCATCCGCCTCCAGCTCGAGATATTCCGACTCGCCCGTCAGCGAGAAACACATCGAAATTTCAAGACTGGGTAACGTCTTGTGAATGTCCATTTGGCTTTTCGCCATCTCGACGTAAGCCCGAACCGTTTCCTCATTGACGCGCCCGGACAAATTTTCCCGGACGAACGTTTCAATCGCTTTCTTTCCTGCCTCGCTGATTATTTTACGCATCGTTTCCATCCCGAATATGAAAAAAGAGCGGCATGCGGCTTGACCTATTAACACGACTGAAGCCATTCCGCAAGGCCGGAAAACAGCGAAAACTGTTTTTTTCGAAACGCACAAAAAACAGGCACAACCAATCCGACGCAGACAGGGCCAAGCTCTTTCTCACTTATTCACCCGGTTATCCACAGGAACTGGGGATAATGATCCGGCATGATTACCACACTTTCCTGCCGCCTTTTCCGAAAGTCGCTATTTTTCGGCCGTTTAAAAAACGGTTGGCTCCCGCTTCCCCGACCAGCAAACCGGTCTCGTTCGCAGGTATCGCGCTTGAGCTTACCCTACTGCAACCCCTTTCTTTTTCATGGCCAGACCGCAACCCGACCTGGCCATGCTGCGGGACCGTACTGGAAACCGGCCACCTGTGACAAATCGTGTCCGGCACGGACGTTTCTGTCTTTCGTCCGTGCTCAAAGCCGGTGTCCATCTGGAAAGCCCAGACGTACTTTACCGCAGGAAAGGCGGATTTCGCCAGTATGCTCGCCTGTCTTTCGTCACGCCTTTTTATCCTGTGGTTTCACACCCGAGACAGGAGACGAAACCGGCCTTTTTAAGGTAAGATGTCGACGAGGTACCCTGAAAGCTTTCCGGCTGCAAATCCGTTTGCCGGACAATCTCCACTGGAAGGCGCTCCGTTCCCACGGCAAGGCAGCCCGAACCGGAAAGGCCGGCCCGCCGGAAAAAACGATTCCGGAAGAGG
>DBGFLV010000239.1:0-6340 GCA_048528425.1 Oxalobacter sp.
TTTGTTTTCCTGTAAGGCAGGACAGCCGACAAGTCATGCCTTCGTTGCCCGTACAAAACCTTGCTATACAGTATTTGTCGCAAGAAAGTTATCGGTTGAGAAACGAGAAGGTAGTATAATTCGCCCAATGAGTACTTCGACCGATCTCCAGATTGAATCCCTGCGTCTTCCTCCGCACTCGATCGAGGCGGAGCAATCGGTACTGGGCGGTCTTTTACTGGACAATGCCGCGTGGGATCGCATTGCCGACTTTCTGGGCCAGGACGATTTTTATCGGTTCGATCACCGACTGATTTATCAGCACATCGCTAAACTGATCAACGCGTCCAAACCGGCCGACGTCATCACTGTATACGAATCGCTGCAAGCGATTGGAAAAGCGGAAGAAATCGGTGGCTTGCCTTATTTGAATGCGCTTGCACAAAATACGCCTTCTGCCGCTAACATCCGTCATTATGCCCAGATCGTCAGGGATCGTGGCATTTTAAGACGGTTAATAACCGTGTCCGACGAAATTTCCGCTAGCGCTTTTCAGGCTCAAGGAAAAGAAGTCAAACAGATTCTGGACGAAGCGGAAACTAACATTTTCGCCATTGCCGAGGAAGGATCGCGTGGGACACAAGGGTTTCAGGAAATCCAGCCTTTGCTGACTCAAGTCGTCGAGCGGATCGACGAGTTATACAATCGTGACAACCGTAACGACATCACCGGCGTTCCCACGGGTTTTATTGATCTGGACCGGATGACGTCGGGATTGCAGCCGGGTGACCTCATTATCGTTGCCGGCCGTCCGTCGATGGGCAAGACCGCTTTTTCGGTCAACATCGGTGAACACGTTGCGATTGAAAGCGGTCTGCCGGTTGCCGTGTTTTCCATGGAAATGAGTGGATCGCAGCTGGCCATGCGGATGCTGGGATCGGTCGGGCGCCTGGATCAGCACCGCCTCAGAACCGGCCGTTTGGGCGATGAGGACTGGCCCCGTTTGACCTACGCTATCCAGAAAATGAATGAGGCCCAGCTCTACATTGATGAAACGCCGGCATTAAGCTGTACGGATCTGCGTGCAAGAGCACGCCGGCTGGCTCGGCAATGCAGCAAGCTGGGATTGATTATCATCGACTATCTGCAATTGATGGCGCCCAGTTCGGCCGGCGAAAACCGTGCCACGGAAATTTCGGAAATCTCGCGGGGGTTGAAAGCCCTGGCCAAGGAATTGAATTGTCCTGTCATTGCGCTCTCGCAGTTGAATCGTTCGGTCGAGCAACGTCCGAACAAGCGTCCGGTCATGTCGGACTTGCGGGAATCCGGCGCCATTGAACAGGACGCAGACCTGATTCTCTTTATTTACCGGGATGAAGTGTACAATCCCGATACGCCCGACAAGGGAATGGCTGAAATTATCGTCGGCAAACAGCGTAACGGCCCGATCGGTAGCGTCAGACTGACCTTTCTGGGGCAGTTTACCAAATTCGATAACTACGCTGGCGGCGGTGGAATGTATGGCGAATGAACTGCATTTCGCGGGCAAAAAGCGATTGCGACACGACCGGTGCGTAACGAAAGCCAGTTCATCTTGGAAAGCGAGAGTATGTTCGGACGTTTAATGCCTAAGGAAGAGAAGTTTTTCGACTTGTTCAACCAACATGCGGAATTTTGCGTCAAAGGGGCCAGGGAACTGCTGGAACTCATGAAAGACTTCAGCCACATCGAAAGACGATTGCACGCTATCGAAGGGTTTGAAAAACAAGCGGACAAAATCACCTACCATACCATCGGTATTCTTCACAAAACCTTCATCACGCCCCTGGATCGCGAAGACATCCACCGTTTGATCACCAAAATGGACGATATTCTCGATCTGATGGAAGACGCGGCCCAGACGGTTTCCCTGTACGACATTCAAACCATCACACCCGAAGCCATCAGACTGGCCGAATTGTGTCTCGACTGCTGTGAAAAACTGAAAGACGGCGTTTCTTTACTCCACAATATGAACCACTCCCGTGAAGTGCTGGAGATCTGCGAAGAAGTGGATCGGCTCGAGTCGGACGCCGACCACGTCATGCACGCTGCCCTGTCGAAGCTGTTCCGCGACGAACCGGATGTGCGCAATCTGATCAAGCTGAAAGCCCTGTACGAAATTCTGGAAAACGTAACAGATGTATGCGAAGACGTTTCCAACATTATCGAAGGCATCGTTGTGGAAAACGCCTGACCGTTCCGGAAAAACGTGATGGAGACCCGGTCGCTCGTTTTCGTGTCCTTTTTTTAAAGCAGAGTTGGAAATTCATGCAAGCTATACATGTCAGTTTTTACGTGATCCTGTTTCTGGTCGCCCTGGCGTTGATTTTCGATTTCATGAACGGTTTTCATGATGCGGCCAATGCCATCGCGACGGTGGTGTCGACCGGTGTGCTGAAACCGCATACAGCCGTTGCCATGACCGCTTTCATGAATTGCATCGCGATTTTCGTCTTCGATTTGCACGTGGCGACGACAGTCGGTAAGGGAACGGTCGACCCGGCCATTGTCGATCATTACGTTATTTTCGGTGCCCTGGTCGGTGCCATCTGCTGGAATATCATTACCTGGTATTACGGGATTCCTTCGTCTTCTTCGCATGCCTTGATCGGTGGCTTGATCGGCGCTGCCATTGCCAAGGCCGGGAGCGGTTCGCTGATCGCTTCCGGCATTTTCAAAATTATCGCCTTTATCGTCATTTCCCCGTTGCTGGGTTTCATTCTCGGATCGACTATGATGCTTCTGGTTTCGTGGATATTCGTCCGTTCACAGCCTCGCAATGTCGATCGCTGGTTTAGACGATTGCAACTGGTTTCCGCGTCGATGTATAGCCTGGGACACGGTGGTAACGATGCGCAGAAGACGATGGGACTGATCTGGATGCTGTTGATTGCGTCAGGTTACACCAGTGACAACGGTCATTTGCCGATCTGGGTAATTGTTTCGTGTTACGGTGCCATTGGAGTAGGCACCCTTTTTGGCGGCTGGCGCATTGTCAAGACAATGGGACAAAAGATCACCAAATTGAAACCGGTTGGAGGCTTTTGCGCCGAAACGGGAGGAGCATTGACGCTCTTCATCGCCACCGCACTGGGAGTACCCGTCTCAACAACCCACACCATTACCGGCGCTATCGTCGGGGTCGGCTCGGCGCAAAAGATGTCGGCTGTCCGGTGGGGCGTCGCCAGCAACATTGTCTGGGCGTGGATTTTGACCATCCCGGCTTCCGCTTTTATTGCCGCCATCGCCTGGTGGATCGGCAAACAGGTATTATAACGTCCGCCGGTTGGCTAAAATGGAACTGCCGAGTGCGGCAAGGATCAGAACAGCGCTCAACAGGCCGGTAACGGCCTCGGGAATGGGAAAAACAACGCCCAGCAGCATTAAAAAGGCCAAAGACCCGATAGCCCAGAAAGCGCCGTGTTCCAGATAACGGTAGTGATTTAAAGTACCTTGTTCGACCAACAAAATGGTAAAACTCCGAACGAACATGGCGCCCGCTCCCAATCCCAGCGCGATGATGAAAAGATTGTTGGTCATGGCGAAAGCCCCCAGAACGCCGTCGAACGAAAAACTGGCGTCGATCAGTTCCAGATAAAGAAAGCCGCCTATCCCCTGGTGCACGACGTGCTGTTCCAGCTGTTTGTCGTGCGGGCTGAGCAGTGAAGCGACGCCTTTGGTCAACACATAAACAATCAAACCCCACATACCTGCCCGCAAAAAGTCAAAGCGTTCTGCTTCGGGAACGAAATAGGTAAAAAGCGTTAGCGTAATCAGCGTCAGGGCAGCCTGAATGGCTTCCATCTGACCCAGACGGGTCAGGGGTTTTTCGATGAAGGCCAACCAGTGTTCCGTTTTGTGACGGGCCACGAAAAAACTGAGAAAAACCATGAGAAGAAAAACGCCCCCGAAAGCAGCGACCTGATGGTGCGCTGATTCCATGAGACGACTGTATTCTTCCGGTTGATACAGGGCGACCTGAATGGCTTGGACAGGGTCGATGTGAGCGACCACACTGACGATTAACAGGGGAAAAACCAGACGCATGCCGAAAACGGCCACGAAAATGCCCCAAATCAGAAAGTGTTGACGCCAGAGGGCGTTCCAGTTTTTCAGGATACCGGCATTGACAACGGCGTTATCGAACGAGAGTGCGACTTCGAGCACAGTCAGAAAAAAAATGGTGGCAACTGCTGCCGCCCCGCCAATGACATAGCCGACCAGAAAAGCGAGTACGCAAACCACTAAGGACGTCGTAAAGTACGAAAGATGTGATTTCATGTCATTTTGGCGATTTCATGCGATTTTCGGCAGATAGCTGTTGCCTTTCGGTCGTGCGTTTGTAAAAAAAGCCATCCTTCACTGGTACGGGAAGGATGGCCAGGCTCATGGTTGCCCTCTTTATTCGGAACGACCGGCGAAACCCAACAAGTGTAACAGACTGGAAAACAAATTGAAAAAGGCGACAAACAAAGTCACTGTGACCATAATATAGTTGGTTTCCCCCTTTTGGACAACCTTGTTGGTTTCGTAAAGGATCAATCCGGACATCAACAGCACGAAAACAGCGGAAACCGCCAGCGACAAGGCCGGGACGTCAAAGAAGATAGCGGTCAGTCCAGCAAGAAACGCCACCAGTATGCCCGTTGTCAGGAAATTCGACAAAAAGGAAAAATTCCGCCTCGAAAAGAGAGCGATGCCGGACATGGCCAGAAATAGCGTTGCCGTTCCCACGAGTGCCATCAAGACGGTTTCGCTTCCATGCGGCAATCGCAGATAGTAAGCGACGACAGGACCAAGCGTGTAACCCATAAAGCCGGTTAACGCCAGAACCCACAGAAGGCCCCAGCGGCTGTACCGGTTTTTCGTGACTAAAAACAAAAGTCCGAAATAACCGACGAGAGTGATTAAAATTCCCGGATGGGGCCACTGTAAAACAACGGCCGTGATGGCGGTCAAAGCGGCAAATCCCAGACACAACGCCAACAGAAAATAAGTGTTTCGCAACACTCGTGCCGTCGCGGGATCCCGGATCCTCCCGATCCGGGCCGTATCAGGAACGTTTGAAAAAAAACGGTAGCGTTTGTTCATCCTGCCAGACTAGATCGCCAAAAAAGGTTTGTTGAAATAAAGCGGCATTGTGGTGTGTGGTATCGACTTGGCTTTCGAAAGGGTTTTGTTCAAAAGTCGTGAAGCCCGGCGAGTGGCGCTGTCGACAGCGCCTTTGACGTCCGCGGCAAACTCAGTGACGACGATCGGAGACATTCCCGGAATGACGAGCTGGATCAGACAACGCTTTTTAAATCCACTTTTGATCCGATTGGTGTCCGACAAACGGACGGTAATGTAATTGATACTGTCTTGAGTATGCGAGAGCATCGCATTCAAACGTTCCATAAGGTAATCCTGGATGGCTTCACCCGCTTTGATCCCTTTAGTAATGATAGTCGGTCCCATTTATTGCTTTCTCCTACCTGTAGTTTTGTTTTTCGATATAGTAAACAATGGTAGAACTGGTAAAAAGAGAAGATAATAATAATGTTACTTCAAAAAAACTGAATAATGAATATTTCCAGCCTGAATTATCGTCATCTTTACTATTTTTGGGTGGCCGCCAAGGAAGGCGGCGTCACACGGGCGGCAGAACGACTGGGCGTAGCCGTGCAAACGATCAGTATGCAATTGGCCTTACTGGAAAAATCGGTAGGGAAAACGCTTTTTGCGCCACAGGGGAGGCGTCTTGTCCTGACGGAGGCCGGACGCGTTGCCTTAAATTATGCCGATCAGATTTTTCTGCTGGGTGAACAGTTACAGGAAGCGCTTTCGGAGGAAGACATTGGAAAAAGCATGCGTTTGACGGTAGGCATTTCCGATTCGTTGCCCAAAATGATCGCTTACCGGCTTCTGGAACCGGCGTTGAAAATGCCGCAATTTGTTCGGATGGAGTGTTACGACGGTACGTTTGAAAATCTGCTGGCTGACCTCGCGTTGCACAAGCTGGACGTGGTGTTGACCGACCGGCCGACCAACGTCAAGAGCAGTCTCCGCGTTTTCAGTCATGAGCTGGGTGACCGTGCTGTCTGGTTGTTCGGTTCCGAAGAACTGGCGGAGAAATACCGGGACAACTTTCCTGCCTGTTTAAACGGCGCTCCCATTTTGTTGCCAACACGTAACAATGCCGTCAGGATGCGTCTTGATCAGTGGTTCGAAGTGAACAATATCCGGCCTTTCATCGCCGGTGAGTTTTCAGACAGTGCCCTGCTTAAAACGTTCGGCCGTAACGGACTGGGTATGTTTCATGCGCCCATTGTGCTGGAAG
>DBGFLV010000240.1:0-3224 GCA_048528425.1 Oxalobacter sp.
GTTAAGAAAAGAAAAATTCTTCAGCGTCTGGAATACCAGAGTTACACAGATGCCTTGACAGGGTTAGGAAACCGGAACAAGTACATCCAGTTTCTCCATAAAATGGAAGAGAAACCTTCAAAATCAGTAGGCATTGTTTTTCTGGACATTAACGGGTTAAAAGAAGCGAACGACCGGTACGGTCACGATTACGGCGATCGCCTGATTGTGACGACTGGCAAGATTCTCAGCCGTATCTTCAAGGATCACATTTACCGGATCGGCGGCGATGAATTTATCGCTTTCGACCTTGACGTGGACAAGGGCCAGTTTGACAAACGGGTCGCTTTGCTGCATCAATTGCTCGATCAAGCCGACGATTGCAATGTTTCTTGCGGGGCAACCTGGAAATCGGATGATTTCGACATATCCGAACTGATCGCTTACGCCGACAAACTGATGTATATCAACAAGCAATCGTACTATAGTTCAATCCGCCAGAGCAGTATGTCTTACCGTGCCGATATGACATTAAAGCTGTTGGCTGCTTTGAAGACGGGAGAATATCTGATTCATCTCCAACCGAAAATCAATCTCAGAACCATGGAGCTCGCAGGCGCGGAAGCCTTGATCCGGCGCCGGGGTACTGACGGAAAACTGGTTATGCCTTCCCGGTTCATTCCGTTGATGGAAGCGGAAAACATTATCCGACACGTCGATTTCTTTACGCTGGAAAGCGTTTGCCAAGTGCTGGCGGACTGGCGTGAAAAAAGGTATAGACTGGTTCCCGTTTCAGTCAACTTATCCCGGATCACGCTGATGGAAGATGAAATTGTCGAAAAACTGACTGCCGTCTGTGAAAAATATGCCATTCCCCATCATTTGATTGACATCGAAGTGACAGAAAGTACCAGTGAAATGTCGACGGAAACGTTGATTTCACTTGCCAAGGAAGTCAGGCAGGCGGGTTTTACCTTGTCTCTGGACGATTTCGGTTCCCAATACTCCGATTTTGCCATCTTGACTCTGATTGACTTTGATCTGATCAAAATCGACAAGCAATTGGTAGATGAAATCGAAGTCAACGAGAAATCCCGGATATTGTTGAAGCATTCGATCAATATCTGTAATGAAATGCGGGGTGTGGCTTCGCTTGCCGAGGGAGTTGAAACCGAAAAACAGCATTTACTGCTGAAACAGTATCACTGTGATTACGGACAAGGTTATTTTTATTCTAGACCGATTGAGGTAGAAGCCTTCGAGAAACGCTACATGGCCTTGAAAGACGAATCGTCGACAGGAGAATGACCACAGAGCCTGCTTCAGACACACCTGCCGATCCGGTAAATCCGGGAACTTTCTTGCTAGTTCGCCAGATTGCGCATGCTGTCCGACCCGGCCGATCAGTTCCGGCCATGCCGGATCAGGCTACCTGACTCAGTCTGACCGTATCTTTCATGGAACCGGTTTCATACAACCGCTGGTGCCAGGACAAGGCTTTTTCTAGGACGTGAGGGGTTTGTCCTCCCCGGCGGTTAGCTTCTTCAACGTATTCCCGAAGCATGGCCTGATATTCGCCTTCAACACAGTTGTTGATGATGGTCTGAGCCCGTTCCCGCGGTGCCAGACCACGCAAATCGGCCAGCCCGACTTCAGTGACCAGGATATCGACGTCGTGTTCGGTATGGTCGACGTGTGGAACCATGGGGACGATACTGGAAATGACGCCTCCTTTCGCTACCGATTTGGTCACGAAAATGGCCGTGTGAGCATTGTGAGTGAAGTCGCCGGAACCCCCGATGCCGTTCATCATGTGTGTTCCCATGACGTGGGTCGAATTGACGTGACCGTAAATGTCGGCTTCAAGAGCCGTATTGATCGTAATGATCCCTAATCGCTGGATAACTTCGGGATGGTTGGAAATACGTTGGGGGCGGATGACGACGTGATCCTTGTAACGATGAAAATTGCCGAATACCTCGCGGCTTCTCTGGTCGGAAAGCGTAATGGCAGTTGCCGAAGCGAAATCCATCATACCGGCATCGATCAGTTCGAAAGTCGAATCCTGCAAAACTTCCGAATACATGGTTAAATGGCCGAACGGCCCTGTCTTGAGGCCGGACATGACGGCGTTGGCAATAGTACCGATGCCCGACTGAAGAGGACGCAGGCTTTGCGTCAGACGCCCGTGTCTGATTTCGTTTTTGAAAAATTCGATCAGATGTCCGGCGATTTCAGCCGTTTCTTCGTCCGGCGGCAGATTCTGGGAGGGCGTGTCCATTTCGTCGGTCAGGACGATGGCGACGATTTTTTCAGGCGGAATCCGGATACCGGTGCTGCCGACACGGTCTTTGGGCGACAGAATACCAATGGGAGCGGCTTCCGGAAAATGACTGGCACAATAAATGTCGTGTGCCCCTTCCATGTCGAGCGAATACGCTGAATTGACTTCGATAATGACCTTGTCCGCCTGTGCCGCAAAGATTTCATTGTTGCCGACGGATGCAGTCGGAATCACTTCACCGGATTCGGTGATGGAAACCGCTTCGATGATGGCGACGTCAACCGGCTTGACCTGTTGTCTTCGCAACTGTTCCCCGGTTTCCGACAAGTGGTTGTCAACATACATGACTTCGCCACGGTTGATCGCGTTTCTCAAGGTCCGGTCTGTTTGAAAAGGGGAACGTCTTGCCAGAACGCCGGCGTTGGTCAGGGCACTGTCAACGTCGTTTCCCAGGGAAGCGCCGGTAATAAGCGAAATTTTCAAAGGCTGGCCGACCGCTTTTCTGGCTATGGCATGAGGGACGCTTTTAACGCAGCCGGCCAGGGTGAACCCGCTCATCCCGACAGTCATGCCGTCTTTGACGTACTCAGCAGCGGCCTCGGCACTCGTTACCTTTTCTCTCAGTTTCGGTAAACGAATACGTTTTTGTAAAACATCAATATTCATGACACCCCGTTCAGATAAAAAATTGACTCGGTATAACCTGATTATTCAGGACGAAGTTTTATTTAAAAAGCCTTTACCGGACAGAATGGCCCGCCTCGGTCAGGCGGCCATTCAACAGTAACGCAATCCCGGTGATACGAGTATCTGAACTTCTGGCATACCTGATCGCCGTGCGACATTGAAAATTCCAGAAGCTGAAATCGCCGAAGTATATCACCGGATTGTAAAAACGCATACCACTACGGTAAAAATATCATTAAGTCAATGCGATTTTTAGCGTAGCGGGCAATGAACC
>DBGFLV010000241.1:0-2310 GCA_048528425.1 Oxalobacter sp.
CTTTCTGTTTTGTTTTCGTTTGGAATGCTGTTTTTGAAAATGGAACGGTGGCTTCGATGGACGGGAAACGCTCCTGGGATAACCCGGCCGGAAAAAATGTAACGTAAGTCATAAAAGCGGTCTTTTCTCTCATTCGTCTCTAACGATTGTGAAGCACAGCGGCAAACCGTTTCGATGCAAGACAGGGAAAAGAGCGAACGGGCTTGTAAACCGGCCGTATCCCACTTTTCACGTTCCAGGCTGACCGAAGACACATCGTTGTGTACTATCTTCGCTGGGTGCCCAAGTTGCGTCCGAAACTGACCCACCGACCTCCTTCTTTTGAAGCGGGGTCTTTTTTTATGGAGAGAAAAATGACGAGATTACCGGAAAAAAACGTATTAGATGGCAGCAAGTCACCGAAAACGACGACAAGCGAAATGAAAAAGGCGCTGGGAGAGCTACGGGACTATCTACACGAGCTGTTGGGAGAAGACGGCAGCGACAGGGAAAGTGCCCGTCAGACCCTGGGCATTGACCTCACCACGCTTAACGACCGGATCGACGCAAAAGCTGATACCGATACCGTCACAGCAGTAGTGGCCGACAAGGCCGATCGTTCGGAACTGGACGAGCTGACGCAGGGCATACGCGAAGAAATCGCCAGCACAGGGGCACCGGTCGGGACGGTGGCGTACTTTGCGATGGAAACGCCCCCGGCGGGTTACCTGAAAGCGGACGGGTCAGCAGTGGGCCGTGAAATGTATCCCGACCTGTTTTCCGCGATCGGAACGACCTATGGCGAAGGCGATGGAAGTACGACGTTCAATCTGCCCGATTTGATGGGGCGGTTTGCCCAGGGCAGTGTCACACCGGGAATCCTGAAGCAAGCAGGCTTGCCCAATATTACGGGAAGTATCAGCAATCCTCTTCGTAGCAGTACTTTCAGTTTCGGAGGGGAGTGGGGAATATCCGTGGATACCGGCGCCTTGAGCTCGAAGCCGCTGGTTACAAACAAGGCAATAGCCGAAAATGACTGGACGAACGGATGCGTACTGGATTCCATCCATTTCAATGCAGCCCAATCCAACGCCATTTACGGCGCATCCGACACCGTCCAGCCCCCTGCGCTGACGCTTTTACCCTGCATCAAAGCCTTCGGCGCCATTGCCGACAATGCCTTGATTGACGTGTCGGTACTCGCACAGGAAATGGCCAGGAAAGTCGACAAAACGGTCAACGGAAAAAAGGTGGCCTACGTCGTCGACTCGTGGCGCTCGGGTGCGGCCTACTGGCGGCTGTGGTCGGACGGATGGCTCGAACAGGGTGGCCTGTTCGGCCCGATCGGAATAGGAAGTTCAGGTCACCTTTATGAAACCGTCAATCTGTTAAAGCCGTATACCGATACCGAATTCCACGTGTTGCTGGTCACCCTGGGCGAACCGTACGCTACACCGGCGACCTATTTGTACAATGAACGCACCACGACGTCGATCAAGGTCGGCGGACAGGACTGGGCGGCCGGATACGGTTACTGGTACACCTGCGGCATGACTGTCCCATCCTGACCGGACGGGACAAGCGGGAATGCGGAAATAGGGTCCGTTGGCGGCAAACGGAAAAAACAATCCGCTTTCTTCGCGTTGCCGCTTTCAAACCCGTCCGGATCAGGGATCGGGCCCGAAAGCACGTATTCGTCAAAAGCAATGCCCGGACAGAGGCGTCTGTTTTACAAATGTACCGACTGGAGTAAGCCTGCCTCAAATGGATGCGCTTTTCCGTGCCTGTCAAACAGGCACGGTCTCCAACGCCTCAAACCGTAACGGATTTAACCCTTTGTCCACGGACTTGTCCACAGAAAACGGGGATAACGTTTCAGCCTTGTCGACTCTTGCGTAAGTTCGTTGCCGCAGATTGGCTGTGTTTCAACCCCACGCAGTTCTTCACGCCGCCCCGATCAGCGACCGCCTGTCCTTGGACGGGTTGGAAGTGACTTCATCGTACGGCTTCGGAAAGCGCCGATCCGCTGTCCGGCCCGTCGTTTTGTACAGGATTCGTCAGTGTGGAAACAGGTAGAAAGTTCAGGAAAAGGGAAGAACGACAGGCCTAAAAAGGTCGAAAACGATTGACGACCTTGTCGGGAATATCGGCGAACACCGGACGTAAAAATGGTGCCCGGGACCGGAATCGA
This sequence comes from Oxalobacter sp., assembly GCA_048528425.1. GTDB lineage: Bacteria > Pseudomonadota > Gammaproteobacteria > Burkholderiales > Burkholderiaceae_D > Oxalobacter. The sequence goes on from DBGFLV010000241.1 coordinate 2,171, forward strand.
ACCGGTACACCATTTCTGGCGAGAGATTTTAAGTCTCTTGTGTCTACCAATTTCACCACCCGGGCGGGAGATTAGCATTGTAACAGATTGGCTCGTATGCACCCAAGGCTTTTTTCATTGGGGGTGTCGGACCAATACGG
>DBGFLV010000242.1:0-3201 GCA_048528425.1 Oxalobacter sp.
CCTCTTCCACGTAGTCCAACGCAATAACAAAGGATTGCGGCACGGCAAGAAACGCTTCGAACGTCCATCTTTGCGCAAACTGATTCCGCCCGTCGCTTTCAACAGGAATGTTAAACGGATCAGACGCATACAATGGCTGAATCTGATAATTTTTCAGAAAATCGCATCCGGCAAGGTCACGCAAAACCGTAGAGAGGCGCGTTGCCCAGTCATGTGCCTGCTCGCCGTAGCAATCAATTTGGCATCGTACTTCCGTCTGTTGCGTCAGTGTCATTGTATGCGCTTCTCCGTCCCAGGTATCTACATTGGTTGACGTTCTCTGCTGGTGTTCCAAAAACATCGAGATGAAATCATCTCGGGAGGGCTTGGAAACTCGGTTTTGTGCCATTTGGATGACTGATTGTGCGTCGGTAAACTGCATAATCAGAGCACGGAGAGCCGTATATATCGGGTTCATAGTGTGTTTTTCGGTGGATCAGCCACTTTTTGTTGGATAATCCGAACGCATGTCCATCCTGCGGTAGGATTCCATGCCTCCGGAACGTCGTCTATCCACCATTCAAAGCCGTCCCAATATATCAGATCGCCTCCGCTTTCCGTTGACCGCTGTAACCCGGTCCAGTTGCCGTTTAAGTAGGCGTTCCGGTAAATTCGGCTTTGGTTTAATCGTTCTGCCACCTGCCGTTCTTCTGAATTAATCGGTTGTATTTGGGCAATCGTTGAAACGGGCGGAAGATACTGCGGAATCTGATTGCCCGCCTCGTCTTCGATAAATCCGGCCGACCGGAGAATCGTAACGGTTACATCTGGATTAACCGATGATATTGCGCTACGGACAAGCTTGTTAAGATTCATTCGTCGATTTCATAATCAATTGATTTGACATACGCGCCACTGTCAATGAGGGGGTAAATTTCACCTGTTCTGCCTTTTGCGCGTTTTCTGGCTTTGGTTGCTTCGCTGTTATCACGCCACGGCTTGCTATGCACAGTCTTGACAAAATCGGCTTTAAACATTTCACCCACGACGTGCATTGCATTTTTCGCACTCACGCCTTGTTGAATTTGCGTGGCTATTGCCTTGGCATATTCTTCCTTGTTATTTTGGGCCGTTAGTAGCAATGCGGGCCGTTTCGGAATACCATCAACCTGCGATCCGTATTCTTGCTTGATTGCATAGGATGCAATTTTTTCTCCGGTGTCAGGATTGGTTGCCCCAGCCAAAACGCCCATATTCATGCTGACATAATTTTTATGGGTGCCCACGACGCGAGCAAACACGGCTTTCAAGCCTTTACCAGCAAACGGCTTTGTAGACATAATATCGAAATCCCCTGTATTTAATGGTCAATTGCCAAAAAAGCGCGCCGCAGCTGGTTTGCTCATACCAGGAAGCGGCTTGCGGACTATTCATCGCAAATTGGACACTTACTGATCCTTGCGTTGCCCCACTCAATCGTCCGACGGTGTCCGAGCCGCGTTGCTGGAGCGTAGCCAGATGACACACCAGCAAATAAAGCAGGTCTTCTCGTTCGGTGGTGGCTGGTGGATCATACGGGACAATAGACGCTTCAGTGTTGTCGAGCAGAATCGTTGCAAGCCGGAAAAAAAAAGAAAGCTGTTCGTTGCTTAGGCCGGAAAATTCAGGGTGCTCGGCCTTGAACTTTTCCGGATCGAAAATGACGATTGCCATCAGCTATCTGCCTGTACGCCTTCTGCCGGTTTGGTGGCCATTTTCGCCGGATCAAGGGGTTCATATCCGTGGCGCAACTTGCTGTATTCGTTTGCCCTGGCGTCCCCATTTTTTTCTGTCGCAGCGTCAAAAACCACGCCCGATTTGAAAATAGCCATTTCGCCGTAGACGCGCTTGATGTACTCCCAGTCCTGCTTATCGACTTGGGTTTTGCCGAACTTGCCGCAAGCAATCGCGTTTCCGTCTGCATCGACCAATTTGGAAACCGGATATCCTTGGATGATGACCCGTCTTCCGTCAGGCAAGCCGAACTGTTGACCATGCGGCAAATTGGCATAAACAAAAACCGCGGATTGGCCCGCGGATTTTTTCGTTGTCAGTGCTGACGTCTTTTCATTTTCCGGCTCTTTTTGCGTAGCGTTTACAAGTTTGTTTTCTGCCATTTTACATGCCCCTCATTTGTGCAATTGCCAGCGGGAAATAAATCAATGCGCCGTAAGTTCCAGAAGTCCACTTTTGCGAGAAACTCGACAAATCAGGGATGATCCGGCCAGCGCGCAATTTCAATGGTGTCGCTAACTCGCCGGTATCAACGCCGCCTACCTCATCGGCTACCATCATCATGGTTTCCCCCGTCGTCGGATTAGACATTTCCGGGAGCGTGACAATAGTCAAGTTCGTGAAATATTTGCGTGCCATATCCATTACCGACACATTAAAATCGGTCGCTTTACCCATCAGCACATCCAGCTCCGGCGAAATGATCAGTTTAATGGGTGTCGTATTGTCGATATAGCCATCGGTTTGTTTGACAAGCTGCTGGAACAGCAACAGGATATCTTCCCATTGTTGGGCCGTCGTTTTATTTTTCCACAAGGGACTATCACCAGTTCCGGTCGCAGCGGGAGCGATAGGTGCGGTCAAGGTCGGATCGTTTAACAGACCGTAAATTTTACGGCCTGATACACCGAACAAATAAAACTGATTAGCGTCAACGTCGATAATGGTAGCGGCGGCGCGCTGTTTATCCGCGGCAAGATTAACCTTTGCTACGGCGGAAACCGCAGATTCGAAGTCGCCGTATTGGATAACCGTTTGAAACAAATACGTTTCTCTGGTAATCCAGTTGTAGTTTACGCCCGATGTTCTGGATTGACCGTAATCGGTATAGGGTTGCGTTGAGCCGGTTACTTCATTTGTTCTAAAACGGGCAAAAGGCGTTGTCCAGTCGCCCTTGACCACTTCGCCAAAAATGGCACGAGCCTTTCGCGGCCGTAACAGGATGTCGATTGACTTGGGATCATAATAACCCAGCAGATCGGCTGGGACGGTCGTATTGGGAACGGTGACAAGGTTGGCATCCATCGCAAAAACGTCGTTGGCGATGTCGCGCCGGGTTTCATTGGTAATCCAACCCTTAAATCCGGGTAAGGTAATACCGTGGTCTAAAGCCAGCGTTTGCGCCTGTCGGATAGCCTGCATTTTTTGTGTTTGCATGTGTTTTTTCCT
>DBGFLV010000243.1:0-5556 GCA_048528425.1 Oxalobacter sp.
CTGTGTTTTCTGGCCGGTGCCAATTCCATTTTTTACGGTGAAAAACTGCTGACTACCGACAATGCCGAGGCCGGTGACGACCGCGCTCTTCTGGCCCGACTGGGCCTGAAAACGCACGAGTCGACCGAAGTGAAAGCGAGAATGCCGGGAATCGGGGAACACGACCATGCGCATTCTGTATTATAACGCTGGGGAAGACCCGTCGCTTTGGCTGCCGAAGCTGGCAAAAGCCCTGCCGGAAGCTGAGATCCGTCTCTGGCAACCTGGCGACAAGGGATCGGCCGACTACGCCTTAGTCTGGAATGCGCCTGCCGAACTGTTCGAAAACCGGACAGGTCTTAAGGCCGTTTTCAATCTGGCTGCCGGTGTCGATTCATTACTTGCATCGAGCCATGTTATTCCTGCCGGGATCCCCATTTTCCGTCTCGAAGATGCCGGTATGGCCATCCAGATGGCCGAATACACCGTCCATGCCGTTCTTCGTTATTTCCGTCGTTTCGATGAATACGAAAAACAGGCGCAACAGCGTCTCTGGAAAGCGCTCGATCCCTACAAACGGCAGGATTTCACTATCGGAATCATGGGAATGGGAGTGATGGGAACGGCAATCGCAAAAACCCTTGCCCCGTTCGGTTTTCCGATGAAAGGCTGGAGCCGCCATAAAAAAATCACTCCTGACGTGACCGGATTTTTCGGGAACGACCAGCTTGAATCTTTTCTTAAAGATGTCCGGATTCTGGTATGCGTCTTACCGCTGACGACGGAAACGGCCGGTATTCTCAACCGCAATCATTTTCGGCATCTTCAGCAAGGGGCTTACCTGATCAATTTGGGGCGGGGAGCCCATCTCGTCGAAAAAGATTTGCTGGCGGCCCTAGACACCGGACAGATCAAGGCAGCCACTCTCGACGTCACGGCTTGCGAACCGCTTCCGGCGGATCATCCTTTCTGGGGTCGAGACAACATTACGCTGACTCCCCACATTGGCGGACTGACGTTTTGTGAAGAAACGGTGGAACAGGTTACCGGTTACATCCGCGCTTTCGAGAAAGGCCAAACGCTGACGTCGCGTGTTGATCGTGAACAAGGCTATTGAACAATCGGGAAACGGTTGACCAGACGGCAACCGCAGTAAAGAAGGCCCCGCCTGTGCCGTTATGTCGGCATCTTGAACCAAAGGTTCAAGGTGGTCACGGTAAGTCGGATTTCGGGTTCATCGAACGAGCGACGCGCACGCCCATCTGACAAAATTCCGTAACCTCTGCTCAGAAATGGTTCAAAGAATATATGACAATCACGAGCACCGCAGGGTAGTTTCAGTCTACTCGAATCAAAACTTCTGTCAACCACTTTAACGGGAATAGTTGCCCTCTGTCAGAAAAGGTCTTCCTGGGGAGCCAGGGCTTGATCCAACACACGATTCATGGTGTCCATTTTCTGTCTGATTTCTGCCATCGTCATGTCAGAAAGCGGGCCGGTCGGTGATTTCGTGGCCAGCAGCTCACCGGCTATCGCCAACGAAGCCATGACCGCAATCCTGTCGTTTCCCCTGATCTTTCCGGCGTCCCGGATAGAACACATCTTTTCATCGAGATAGGCAACGGCTTCTCTTAAGATCTTTTCTTCCTCTTCACGGCAGGCCAGCCGGTAGGTCTGTCCCATTATGGTCACGTCGATCTGAATCATTCAGCCATCTCCTCTTCCTGTTCTTTCGCCGGCAACGTCTCTATCAGAGTGGCAACGCGCTGATACGCTCCGCTGATCCGTTCGGTCAATTGCCGGTTTTCCTGTTTCAGTTCTGCATTTTTCAGACGCAAGTCGGCGTTTTCGCGTCTTAACGCGCAAGCCATATTCGCCAACTGATCAATTTTTTCCGACAGTAAATCAAATTCTGAAATCATTTTCGTAGGTCGCCGTAGAAGTTAAGGTTGCAAAATCGGTAAAAATGACGGGTTGCACGATCCGGTTCTCTTGTGTACCATTTTTACCCCAAATTCTAACCCTGCCCGGACTATTCGGGTCACATTCCGCTTTTTTCGGAATAATACAACGTCACCAGGAGTGTTAAAGATGGAATCTTCCATTTCATCCGATAAACCATGACCGTGTCAAACTCATCCATACCGGTTGTCGTCGTCACGATCGACGGCCCGACCGCTTCCGGCAAGGGAACCGTCGCACAAAGCGTTGCCGCAAAGCTCCATTTCCATTATCTCGATTCCGGTGCATTGTACCGCCTGACGGCTCTGTCCGTAATGCAATCGCACATCGACTTGAACGACATTGACCGAATCGCGTCCATCGCCGCCGGTTTACCTTGCCGCTTTGAAAAAAACAGGATTTTTCTCGACGGCAAAGACGTGACCGACACTATTCGTAGCGAAGCGGTCGGCAACACGGCGTCCAAAATCGCGGCTTTTCCCGCCGTCCGGCACGCGCTGACTGCCTTGCAAATCGGTTTCAAGACCCCCCCCGGTCTGGTCGCCGACGGTCGTGATATGGGAACCGTCGTTTTCCCGGATGCCGACCTCAAAATTTTTTTAACGGCAAGCGTTGGAATTCGGGCTGAAAGAAGGTATAAACAGTTGTTGGAAAAAGGAATTTCTGCTAACATTGATAGTCTGCGAAAAGATTTGATTGAACGGGACAAACGGGATACACAGCGAAAAGAAGCTCCGCTTGTTCCGGCGCCGGATGCCGTCGTGGTTGATACCTCCGACCTGGACGTTGACGAAACCGTCAACTTCATTCTGGATCAGTTCGCAAAAAAACGTATCATTTATCAGTGAGTCCGCAAGGTCTCTCCGGTCCCGACAAGGTGCAAGGCCTTTTTCGGATATTTAAAAACCTGACCCGGTTTTCTCATTTTGAATAGCCGGTTTTTCACAATTAATTTATGCCTACAGTTGCATCCACTCAAGATTCCGGAATGGAAAGTTTCGCCGCTTTATTTGAAGAATCGCTTGCACGTCACGATATGCGTTCCGGCGAAGTCATCTCTGCCGAAGTCGTTCGCATCGACCACAACTTCGTCGTTGTCAACGCCGGTCTGAAATCCGAATCTTTTATTCCCATTGACGAATTCAAAAACGACGTCGGCGAACTTGAAGTCAACGTCGGTGACTACGTTTCCGTCGCAATCGAATCGCTTGAAAACGGTTATGGCGATACCATCCTGTCCCGGGACAAGGCCAAGCGTCTGGCTTCCTGGCTGGCGCTGGAAAAAGCGATGGAGTCCGGTGAAATCGTCACCGGTACCGTCAACGGAAAAGTCAAGGGCGGCTTGACTGTCTTAACCAACGGTATCCGTGCTTTCCTGCCGGGTTCGCTGGTCGACACCCGTCCTGTCAAAGACACAACGCCTTATGAAGGCAAGACCCTGGAATTCAAGGTCATCAAGCTCGACAGAAAACGCAACAACGTCGTGCTGTCGCGCCGTGCCGTCGTTGAAGCGTCTATGGGCGAAGAACGCCAGAAACTGATGGAAACCCTGAAAGAAGGCACCATCGTCAATGGCGTCGTCAAGAACATTACCGATTATGGTGCTTTCATTGATCTGGGTGGTATTGACGGTCTGCTGCACATTACCGATCTGGCGTGGCGCCGTGTTCGTCACCCGTCGGAAATGCTGACGGTCGGCCAGGAAATCACAGCCAAAGTCCTGAAGTACGATCAGGAAAAAAATCGTGTGTCCCTGGGCGTCAAACAGTTGGGCGACGATCCCTGGACCGGTCTTTCCCGTCGTTATCCGCAAGGCACTCGTTTGTTCGGCAAGGTCACCAACCTGACCGACTACGGGGCTTTCGTCGAAGTCGAACAGGGTATCGAAGGTCTGGTTCACGTTTCCGAAATGGACTGGACCAACAAAAACGTCGCGCCAAACAAGGTGGTCAAACTGGGTGACGAAGTCGAAGTCATGGTGTTGGAAATCGACGAGGAACGCCGCCGCATCAGTTTGGGCATGAAACAGTGCAAGCCGAATCCGTGGGAAGAATTCGCTGAAACCCACAAGAAGGGCGACAAGGTCAGCGGTGCCATCAAGTCCATCACCGATTTCGGTGTTTTCATCGGTTTGCCGGGCAATATCGACGGTCTGGTTCATCTTTCCGACCTGTCCTGGACGGAACCGGGAGAAACCGCCGTTCATCACTTTAAGAAGGGCGAAGAACTGGAAGCGGTCGTTTTGGCAATTGATGTGGAACGCGAACGGGTTTCTCTGGGCGTCAAACAGCTCGAAGGTGATCCGTTCAACAACTACATTGCCATGAACGACAAGGGTACGGTCGTTACCGGCACCGTCAAATCGGTCGAACCGAAAGGAGCGGTCATCCAGTTGAACGACGACGTTGAAGGCTATCTGCGGGCGTCTGAAATATCACGAGACCGTGTCGAAGATGCGACTTCTCACCTGAAAGCCGGTGACAAAGTCGACGTCATGATTATCAACATCGACCGTAAATCCCGTACGCTTCAGCTGTCGATCAAGGCCAAGGATCAGATGGAAACCCAGGAAGCCATGCAGAAAATCCAGAACGATTCCAGTGCAGCTTCCGGCATGACCAGCTTGGGCGCCTTGCTGAAAGCCAAGTTCGACAACAAGCAATAATCAGAGCGCAAGATGACCAAATCCGAATTGATCGTTTCTTTGGCCGGCAGCTATCCGCAGTTACTGGCCAAGGACGCCGAATTAACGGTAAAAACCATACTGGACGCTATGGCTGACGCTTTGGCTGACGGGCAACGTATCGAAATTCGCGGTTTTGGCAGTTTTGCACTGAGCGTTCGGCCGCCGCGGATCGGTCGTAACCCCCGTTCCGGTGAAAAAGTGATGGTAGAAGAAAAGAGGGTTCCTCATTTCAAGCCGGGTAAGGAATTGCGGCAACGGGTGGATGCCGCAGCGAATTCAAACTGATTTTCCCGGTTTGATGACGCTTTTCCAGAGAAAAAGGGCATCTTTAGATGCCCTTTTTCACGTACAATCCCTCCTTTTCCTGGGAAAAGGGAATTCACCTTTTCCGGTTTCAAGGACAGTATATGAAATGGTTGGCTCGGATAACAGCGTTTGTCTTTTTTGTCTTTTTTTTCAGTCTGGCATTGAAAAATACACAGGAAACCGCTTTATACTTTTTCTGGGGGTACGCCCTGCGAGGGCCGCTGGTATTGATCGTGCTCTGTTTTTTTGTCGCCGGCAGCGTTCTGGGCCTTTTTGCCATGCTACCGACCGTTTTCCGAAATCGGCGTGAACTGACACGACTGAAGAAGACGGTCGTCGAACTCGAGGCGGCCGTGGAAAGCCACCGAAAAGCGGACAAGCCGACGACCGAAAACACAGAATCCGTCTCTACCGATCATTGACACGTTTATTGTAGAAAATCTATGGAATTCGAAATCTGGTGGCTGCTTAGCATTCCCATTTTTTTCGGGCTGGGCTGGATCGCCGCACGTATCGACATCAAACAATTGCTCTCGGAATCACGCAGTCTTCCCAAAGGTTATTTCAAGGGCCTGAATTTTCTCTTGAATGAACAACCGGACAAGGCAATCGACGCCTTTATC
>DBGFLV010000244.1:0-5355 GCA_048528425.1 Oxalobacter sp.
TACTTGCTTGCGGCTTTCGCGCGTTTAGCACCGTATTTCGAACGGGCTTGTTTACGATCCTTGACACCCTGAGTATCCAGAGAACCCCGAACCATGTGATAACGAACACCCGGCAAATCCTTGACACGGCCACCACGTAACAGAACGACGCTGTGTTCCTGAAGATTGTGGCCTTCCCCACCGATGTAGGAAATGACTTCAAATCCGTTCGTCAGTCTGACTTTGGCGACTTTTCTCAAAGCAGAGTTCGGTTTTTTCGGTGTCGTGGTATAAACACGAGTACATACACCCCGCTTTTGCGGGCAATTTTCCAGCGCAGGCGACTTGCTTTTTGTCTTTACAGTCACGCGCGGCTGGCGAATCAGTTGATTGATGGTTGGCATCGATTTAATCCAACTAAATAAAATTACAGACAATCCCGACTGTCCTTCACGATCGGGGACTCTATGGAAAAACGTTCACCACAGGATGAGTACCTGTCTCTCTGTTGCGTGTTCCCGTTTCAACAGGCACTAAAGACCGTGGATTCTAAACTGTATCCTGTGTAAAGTCAATTACTTCAAAGACATACACTGGTCACTCACTTCAAAAACAACAATGCCTTTTTACAAAGCCAAAAAAGAGGCATTTCCCCGTTCAGGGAAATGCCTCATGTAGTCTCAACGCGAATTACTCGTGTTCAGGATTTTCACTGACAACATCGGAAACACTCTGTTCCGCCTGCATCTGTTCGGCCCGTTGCAACGCGGCTCTTTCCTCCTGTTCCCAGACCGTTTTCTGTTTGCGGGCCCGATGCATGGCCAGTCCCGTACCGGCCGGAATCAGACGACCAACGATAACGTTTTCTTTCAACCCTCTCAAGTTGTCTTTCTTGCCCATAATGGCGGCTTCGGTCAAAACCCGTGTCGTTTCCTGGAAGGAAGCGGCGGAAATGAACGAATCCGTCGACAACGACGCTTTCGTAATGCCGAGTAATACGTTTTCATACGTGGCCGGCCGTTTACCTTCCGCAATCACCCGATCGTTTTCATCCAACAATTCGGAACGTTCGACTTGCTCACCCGGAATGTAACAGGTATCGCCGGCATCCACCACATTCACCCGGCGCAACATCTGGCGAACAATGACTTCGATGTGCTTGTCATTGATCTTCACCCCCTGCAACCGGTAAACGTCCTGAACTTCGTCGACGATGTACCGAGCCAGTGCTTCGATACCCAGCAGTCTCAGTATGTCTTGAGGATCGGCAGGACCGTCCACGATCATTTCACCTTTATTGACGACCTGACCATCGTGTACCAGAACCTGTTTGTCTTTTCCAATCAGGAACTCGTGACGATTGCCGTCCATGTCAGTAATTTCAAGACGCTGCTTGCCTTTGGTTTCCTTGCCGAAAGCTACCGTACCGGTCACTTCGGCCAGCATGCCGGCATCTTTCGGAGAGCGGGCTTCAAACAGCTCGGCCACACGAGGCAGACCGCCGGTAATGTCACGGGTCTTTTGGGACTCCGTCGGAATGCGTGCCAGCACTTCACCGACCGACACCTTCTGGCCGTCCTGGACCATCAGTAACGCACCGACCTGGAAGCTGATCGTCACAGCGTGTTCCGTACCGGCGATTTTGACTTCCTCACCATTATCGTTTAACAGCTTGACCTGTGGACGAGCTGATTTCGTCGCGGTACCGCGCCGTTTCGGATCAATGACGACCAGTGTCGAGAGGCCCGTCACTTCGTCGACTTGGCGTGCGACGGTGACTCCTTCCTCGACGTTTTCGAAACGGACGGTTCCGGCATACTCGGTAATGATTGGACGCGTCATCGGATCCCACGTCGCCAACACTTTACCGGCCTTGACGGGCATTCCATCGCTTACCAAGAGGGTTGCACCGTAAGGGACTTTGTGCCGTTCACGTTCACGACCGACGTCATCGGTAATGGTGATTTCACCCGATCGGGAAATCACGATCTGATCTCCCTTGTCGTTGGTCACGTAACGCATTGCCGACGTAAAGTGAATGGTACCGTTAGAACGGGCTTCAACACTGGAAGCCACAGCAGAACGTGAAGCGGCACCACCGATGTGGAAAGTCCGCATGGTCAGCTGGGTACCCGGTTCACCAATAGACTGCGCCGCAATGACCCCAACGGCTTCGCCGGTATTGACCAGCGAACCACGTCCCAGATCACGCCCGTAACACTTCGCGCACATGCCGTAGCGGGTTTCACAGGTCAGGGGTGTCCGTACCTTGACTTCGTCGATACCGAGACGTTCGATTTCGTCGATCTTGTCTTCATCCAGCAGGGTACCGGCTTCATACAAGACTTCACGCGACTCCGGATTGATGATGTCGTTTGCGCTGACACGCCCCAAAATACGGTCGCCCAGGGCTTCCACGACTTCACCGCCCTCAATCAGTGCCTTCATGGCAACACCTTCATGCGTACCGCAATCGTCTTCAATAACGACCAGGTCTTGTGTGACGTCGACCAGACGACGGGTCAGGTAACCTGAATTCGCCGTCTTTAATGCTGTATCGGCCAGGCCTTTCCGGGCACCGTGCGTTGAAATGAAGTATTGAAGCACGTTCAATCCTTCACGGAAATTCGCCGTAATCGGTGTTTCGATAATCGAACCGTCCGGTTTAGCCATCAACCCGCGCATACCAGCCAGCTGACGAATCTGGGCAGCCGATCCCCGGGCTCCCGAGTCGGCCATCATGTAAATCGAGTTGAACGATTCTTGTGTACCCGCCGAACCGTCTCGCTTGACTACTTCTTCCACTTTCAGCTGGTCCATCATGGCTTTACCGACGCTGTCACCCGTCTTGCCCCAGATGTCGACCACCTTATTGTACCGTTCACCGGCCGTAACCAGACCGGAAGCGTATTGCTGTTCGATCTGTTTGACTTCCTGTTCGGCAGCCGAAATCAGCTCGGCTTTCTGTTTCGGTACCAGCATATCGTTGATACAGATGGAAATACCGGCTTTGGTTGCCAGCCGGAACCCGGCCTGCATCAAATGGTCGGCAAACACAACTGTCGCCCGCAAACCGCATTTTCTGAAAGACGTATTGATCAGCCGGGAAATTTCCTTTTTCTTCAGTGGCGTGTTCAACACGGTGAACGACAGACCTTCCGGCAGAATTTCCGACAACAACGCACGTCCCACCGTCGTTTCATACCGGACGGTTTTCTTGACGGTTTCTCCGCTGATCGGATCCTTCACGTAATCCGGCAGACGGACAGTAATGCGTGTCGCCAATTCGACCTGTTTGTTGTCGTAGGCTCTCTGCACCTCAGCAATGTCGGCAAACATCATGCCTTCACCCTTGCCGTTGATTTTTTCACGGGTGGCGTAGTACAAACCGAGCACCATATCCTGTGAAGGAACGATGGACGGTTCGCCATTCGACGGGAACAAGATATTGTTGGAAGCCAGCATCAATGTCCGTGCTTCCAGCTGTGCTTCGATCGACAGCGGAACATGGACAGCCATCTGGTCGCCATCGAAGTCGGCATTGAACGCGGCACACACCAGCGGATGCAACTGAATGGCTTTGCCTTCAATCAACACCGGCTCAAACGCCTGGATGCCCAAGCGGTGAAGCGTCGGAGCACGGTTCAACATGACCGGATGTTCCCGGATGACTTCTTCCAGGATGTCCCAGACAACGGGTTCTTGCAATTCGACCAGGCGTTTGGCTGCCTTGATGGTGGTGGCCAATCCCATGAGTTCGAGTTTGTTGAAAATGAACGGTTTGAACAGTTCCAACGCCATCAGTTTCGGCAAGCCGCACTGGTGCAGTTTCAACTGCGGCCCGACGGTAATGACGGAACGCCCCGAATAGTCCACGCGTTTGCCCAACAGGTTCTGACGGAAACGGCCGCCTTTACCCTTGATCATTTCAGCCAACGACTTCAACGGCCGCTTGTTGGCACCGGTCATCGCTTTACCACGACGTCCGTTGTCCAGAAGCGAATCGACCGCTTCTTGCAGCATCCGTTTTTCATTGCGGGTGATGATTTCCGGAGCCCGCAATTCCAGAAGCCGTTTCAACCGATTGTTCCGGTTGATGACTCGACGGTACAAATCGTTCAGATCGGACGTAGCGAAACGACCGCCATCCAACGGCACCAGTGGACGCAGTTCAGGTGGAAGCACCGGCAGCACTTCCATGATCATCCACTCAGGTTTGATCCCTGAACGCTGGAACGCTTCCAGCACTTTCAGTCGCTTGGCATATTTTTTAATCTTGGCTTCCGATTTGGAATCCTTCAATTCGTTACGCAGCATTTCAGCTTCACGATCGATATCAATCGAACGCAACAATTCGCGGATCCCCTCGGCACCCATCGAAGCCGAGAACTCGTCACCGTATTCTTCATATTTGGCGGCGTAATCGTCTTCCGACATGATTTGGCATTTCTTCAACGGCGTCATACCCGGATCGGTAACGACGTAGGCTTCGTAATAGAGAACGCGTTCAATGTCGCGCAACGTCATGTCGAGCACCATGCCGAGACGGGACGGCAGAGATTTCAAAAACCAGATGTGAGCGGCCGGTGAGGCGAGTTCGATGTGGCCCATCCGTTCGCGACGGACTTTGGCCAGCGTCACTTCCACGCCGCATTTTTCACAAATCACCCCACGGTGTTTCAGTCGTTTGTATTTGCCGCACAAACATTCATAATCTTTGATCGGTCCAAAAATCTTGGCACAGAACAGGCCGTCACGTTCCGGCTTGAACGTACGGTAGTTGATCGTCTCCGGTTTCTTAACTTCACCGTAAGACCACGACCTGATTTTTTCAGGAGACGCCAGACCAATCTTAATGGCGTCAAATTGTTCATCTTGCTGAACTTGCTTGAATAGATCGAGCAGTGCTTTCATATTTCACTCCAATTGGGTGAGAAGTACGGCCAAAAATTCTGTGCCGGACGAAGTGGCCATGCGCCCCGTCCGGATTTCAATGCATCAGTCCTAGTTCCGTTCCAGATCAATGTCGATACCCAGAGAACGGATTTCCTTGACCAGGACGTTAAAGGATTCAGGCATACCGGCGTCAATAACGTGATCGCCCTTGACCAGATTTTCGTACACTTTCGTCCGGCCAGCGACGTCATCGGATTTTACCGTCAGCATTTCCTGCAAGACATAAGATGCACCGTACGCTTCCAGCGCCCAGACTTCCATTTCGCCGAACCGCTGACCACCGAATTGGGCCTTGCCGCCCAACGGTTGTTGCGTGACCAGCGAATAAGGACCTGTTGAACGCGCATGCATCTTGTCGTCTACCAGATGATGCAGTTTCAGCATGTGTTTGTAGCCGACCGTAACCGGCCGTTCGAACGG
>DBGFLV010000245.1:0-3005 GCA_048528425.1 Oxalobacter sp.
AATTGGTTACAAAGCTTAATATGGATCCGTTTGTAGCTGCATTTAGCACATTACTGCTCGTATCTGTTTGTACAAAAGTCCCATTTGTTTGCCGTAGGTAATCTTGCGCAGTACGAGCGATATTACCCTCAATATCCGGCAGCCCTGCTTCCTTCACCACTCCCGGCATGGCACTCCCTTCAGCAAACCGACCTATCAAGTCCGGCAAATTGAACGTCGTCTCCCCATCGCCTTCGCCGAACGTTGTTCCGATCGCAGCAAACAAATCCGGGTACGTCTCCCGGCCGACGGCCGATCCGTCCGCCTTCAGATAACTCACCGGCGGCGTCTCCATCGCAAAGTAGTCGACGCTGCCGACCGGTACCCCTCCGGCGATCACACCGGTCGCCGGATTTTGCAAGACCCATTTGTCCAGTCCGGCATCGTATTGCAGCGCCAGCCAGTGTCCCGGCCCGGCAACGTCCCCGACGGCAAGCGGGCAGTTGTTCCCCTTGACGACCGGTTTGGCACCGGTGGCGTCAGCCTGGAAAGTGGGTGACACCGTCGTGTTTTTGAAAGCGGCCCGGACGTAGACGGGCAGGCCGTTGACCAGCTGGGCGAGCGCCGGGGAAAAAGCGGCGGAGATTGCATCGGCCGTACCGGCCGCTTCGGCAATCAACCTCGGGGAGACGGTCGCAATTGCCGTTTCCAATTGCCGGGAAAGCGTGGCGACGTCACCGTTGTCGAGAACGGCTTCGCCCGTTTTGTCGGCGGTAAAGCGGGCTACCGCCGCGGCCATCGACGAACTTTGGCGAAGCGCCTTGTTCAGTTCGGCTGATCGGGCCAGTCCTCTTTTAAATCCCCGCTTTAATGAAACAAGCTGTTCATAGTCGGCTTGACCGATGACGTTGGCCTCGCTGTCGACGGCAAAGGCTTTGAAGTCATTCCGAGGGGTACTGTCATTGTGGGGTGTTTCCATGTCGTTTCTCCATAAAAAAAGACCCTGCTTCAGATGAAGAGGGTCTGGCTTTTCCATTTTGCAGGACGCACTCCAGGCGTCAGGAACCATGTTACCCGGGTTTGCGACATCGGTCAGCTAGGTCTGTTTTTCTTGTAAAGCGTCTTTTCCGTCGGCAAGGCAACCCGCGTTTGTAAAACGGATGATTCCGGTTACAGCTGAGAAATACGGCAGAGAAACCGAGTGCACCGGAATGGAAGAACAGACAGACGGTCGAACAGAAAAGCCATTCAACCCATTTTCACCCTTCTGTAGCGATCGTTTCTTCCGGAAAACCGTGCTTGCACGCGCCGCCGGACAAGCTCGCCGCATCGTCGAATTCTCTCGCCCCGGCTGTGAGTCTGTCGCATCGGCCAGACGGGGTGCTTGAAAAAACCGCTTGCGCCGAGTCCGTGACAGGCCGGTTTGCCGGAAAAGCCTATCCGTTTTCTGCCTTCGTGGCACAACCGGATGCCCTGCCGTGGCTGCAGGGCTTTTCTGTCCTTTTTGACGGCTCTTTTGCCGGGGACCGGACCTTCCACTTTTCGAACGGACGGCCCTCATTGTCTCGTCCGACATCGTAAGGAACGGCCCACGCACGAGACGACGGCAAAAGGACGAACCGGCCTCCGATTTTCGTCCGCCAAAGCCGAACGGAAACCGGATAAAGCCGGTCCGGGAACAACGGAAAAATACCGTTAACGACCGTCGCCCCAACCAGCGGGTTACTACCCACTCGTTGGTACGAACGGTAGAGACTTGCGGAGCCTCTGACCGGGTTCAAAGACGTGTTTAAAGCGTCTGGAGTGGATTGCGCTAGCACCCTCTACTCCACTTGTTAATGTATTCGAATAAATTCTATTGTGCAATAAATTTGTATCCTGAAAACGGATACGGGAAAAGGCGGTCATTTGGAAAGAAACGGACCGATATTGATGTAATCGTCGTAGGTCAGATGGTACTTTTTCATGAGGAGGGCCAGATCGTTTCCCTGATCGACAATGCGCTTTCGCTTTCCCTTGCGCCAGACAACGTATCGACAACCGATACTGACTTGGCCATTCCAATGAATATCGAAATTTTTGCCAAAATCAGTAATGTAATAATCGGCCATACAAATTCAACGTTGTATTGGAACCGACCGGAAGAAAGGGTCGGGCAGGAGCTTAAACACAGAGAACCAACTGCTGGGCGTATTTCCCTTTCGGGTATTGTATTAACCCACTCCCGCCCGATGGAAACCCATAGGCGAAACGATGCATTTGCGAAGTGTCGCAAATGGCTGGTTCAAGTGTGTTTAAAGCACTTAAAGATGGGTATTATAGAGAAATCTAGATAAATGTTCATCAAAAGGAAAAATTTCTGTTGTCTATTTTTTCCATTTGACCTTTGAACCGGGCCATTCCACCACCGCATCAACAAACGGACTATCGTTGTCGACGAAGCCAACGCTGATTCACATGACGGCGTGAACTGGCCGGGTTAGAGGGAGAAAGTGAAAACTCCGGAGCCGGGTTTTACGAGAACGCCGGTTCCGCTCTCACTGTAGTGGAGTGGCTTTTCCGATTCAAGACTTTTTCTGCAGTGTTGTTTTTCCGGGAAAATGGGTTGCCCCGTTTCACGAAACTCGAGCGGAAAATAAAAACAGACCGCTCAAGGCGAAAAAACGGGTTTTCAAAAGGCCAGGACAACCCTCCGACCGGAAAAGTTTTCGCGACGACGGGCCGTTGTCGGTCAATTGGCCGGGTTTGCTACTGCGCGACGGCAAAGACGCCATAAATTGATGTGTCCCTTCGCACAGCGCATGCCCCGTTCCCGGCACTATTTCTTTATCCGAAGAACCGGTAGCAATTGCAGAAATAACGTTCCACGTCGTGAAACGCTTCAGCGATGGATGACGAAGCCGTTTAAATGGGGACTTCTTTCCGGGAACTCCCACCCGGCTTCGTCCGGAGAAGGTTCTCCCTGTGAACACAAGGTTTTTTACACTCTTCAAAAGCCGGACCAAACCGGAAAAGCGCCTTTTCCC
>DBGFLV010000246.1:0-4411 GCA_048528425.1 Oxalobacter sp.
AGATTACCCGTCGGTTCGTCAGCCAGAATCAGTTTGGGATAATTGATGAGTGCACGCGCAATACAGACCCGTTGCTGTTCTCCTCCGGACAACTGATTGGGCAAATGCTTTGCACGCTGGCCCAGACCGACCCGTTCTAGCGCCGCGATCGCTTCTTTTTCGTCGACCATACTGTGGTAATACTGAGCCATCATGACGTTTTCCAGTGCGGTTAGATAGGAAATCAAATGAAATTGCTGAAAAATCAAACCGATCTTGTCACGTCGTATTTCCGTCAACTCCCGAACAGAAGCGGCACTCACATCCTGGCCGTCAAGAATGACGGTTCCCAAAGACGGTTTATCCATACAACCGATGATGTTCATCATCGTCGTTTTTCCTGAGCCGGACGGCCCCATGATAGCCAGCCATTCGCCTTTGGCGATGGTCAAGTTAATGTCTTTCAAAGCATGGACTGTTCCATAAACCATGGACACGTCTTTCAATTCCAGAATAGGCTTTTCCATCTTCATTCCCCCCGTAAAACATGTGCCGGCTCAATATCGACAGCCTTTTTAACCGGCAACAGGCAAGCCATTGCTGTCACGACGATCGAAAAGACGAGCGTCATCAATACAGTGGACGGCAAAACCGACACGGAACGGCCGAAAACGGAAAGGCTGATCGTCACAGCGAAAAAATACCCTGTCACGCACCCCAAAATGCTGCCAACCGTTCCCAGAACAATTCCCATTCCCATGAATTCGCGTACAAGGCCGGCATTATCTGCACCGATTGCCTTTTTGAGGCCGATTTCTTTTCGTCTTTCCATTACCACGGCCATCATCGTCGTCGCGACACAAATCATGGTCAACACCAAAATGACGGCCGTCACCAGATAAACCAACGCCTGCAATTTGGCCAGAACGGTTGTTTCCGAACGAGTAATCCGTTTGACCAGACGCGGAATAACGTTGGACACGTTTTGTTCGATTTGCTGACGGTACATTTCCAATTCATCACCCGGCGCGGCAATACTCAGTTCCGCAATTTCCATTGCCCCGGGCGAGCCCACCAACCGGTTAAGCAGTGACAGCTCAAGAAAAACGAAGCGGTCTTCCTTTCCTCCTGTTTTTAAAATACCGGCGACCGTCAACGGCAGCCTGAATTTTTCGCCGGGCGAACGGGTACCGGCGAGACTGACTAAATCACCCGGTTTAATTCTGGTCGTCGTTGCAATGTCTTGTCCAACCAACATTTCTGTCCCGTTCTCAGGATAATGTCCGTTAAGTTGCCAATAAGGCCGTGTTTTTTTGACCTGAACGAAATCCGTGCCGACACCGGTCAGTGGCAGATGATTCATCTGAACCGGGATGTAACGATAAGGCGTTGTTCCCACAATCCGGTCAAGCGGCAATACTTTCAACACGTTTTCCACATCAGAAAGCTTCATTAGAGTGGTTCCCTCAGCACTGACCAGAACCATGTTAGCGCCGTATGACCTCATTTCACGTCCCATCTGTTCCGGGATATCGCGATAAATCGTCATCATGCCCATCAGTACAGCCGCACCGATTGCAACGGCGAGCAACGCCGTCAGCATTCGATTTTTTCGTCGTAAAAAGGAACTGAACAGCATCTTGAAAAAAAGAGAACGTTTTTTTGACAACATGGCTTTTTACCTTCCATGCAAAACGCGGGCGGGTTCCAGAGACAGCAATATCCGCAAAGCCGGCAAACTGCCGATCACGGCGATCGCGATAACGATCAGAACAATCAGTGAAATCACCACCGTGTTGACTGCAATACTGACTCCGAAAACGGTGTGACCGATCATCTGCGACAATCCGATTCCTGCCCCATAACCGAATACGCCCCCGATGAGTGAGATCACCAGCATTTCGGAGAGGATCAGAATGGACACGGTACCATTCGCCCCGCCTGTTGCTTTCATTAGTCCGATTTCCAGACTTCTCTCCATGACGTTCATCGAGACCAGATTGGAAATGCCCAGTGCGGAACAGACCAAACTCAACACAGTCAGCAATAACATCAACAATTTGATCTTGTTCAAAATGGTGCCCTCCGATTCGGAAACCTGCAAAACCGGTTTGGCTTTTACGTGAGTCAACACTTCCTCGATTTGGTAGGCAATTGAACTGATGTAGGCCGTACAGTACCAGGTGTCCCATTCTTTACGAGACAAACTGTTCGGATCTTCTGCCGCCCTACGCGCCAGCTCGTTATCCGGTGTAGTCAGTGCACTGACCTCGATACGCTGAACCCGTTCCTGCTGTCCGGCCAAGCTTTGAACGAGGGAAAGCGGGACGAAAATCTGTTCGTCTTCACTGCTGCCGCTGTAAAACGTCGAGTACACCGTGAGCCATTTTTCCTGTTTGCCGTTAGCAAGCGATACCCTGATTTTGTCACCACGACTGATTTTGAGTTTTTCTGCCAGAATACCGCCCACCATTGCCCCTTCTGTATCTGAATCCTTCAGCCAACGTCCTGAAACTTCCCACCATGCTTTCATACGCTTCATACCGGTCTGAAAAGCTTCGCCGGTCGGCAAATCCAGTTCCCGGTCGAACCAGGTTCCGACCAGAACAACCGGTGCCGTCTGCCCTTCAACCTGAACGTTCAACTCCAGATAAGGCGCGAAATCGACAATGTTGTTGGCCCAGAAAATCGTCTTGATCTTGCCCAGTTCCTTTTCCGAAATAAATTTGTCGACGACACCGTCCCCCTGCTCGATACCGTAAAGATCACCTAACAGAGCGGCCCCTTTCGGAAGAACGTTGATATTGGCACCGTACGTTTTCAGTTCCTGATTGATCTTGTCTTGCACATCCATCACAACGTTCAACATGGCCGTTGCCAACGAAACACCCAGCGTCATAGTCAACGCAATCATCACTCCCTTTTTTTTCTGCCTGAACAAGGCATTCTTCAGCATCCTCAAAAACATCTCCGACTCCTCATTCAAAACGATGTGCTTCCGCTTCCAGACTGGCTACGTCGATCACGATGCTTGCCCCGGTTATCTCATGGTCAAGTGGAACGGGATTACAGCCGCCCGGCATCCCAATCGTTCCGATATTCATCACCACATCGCACAGGATGCAGACGACTTGTCCGTTTCGCTCGTAATAACCACTCGCTCCGCAAATGTCGCAGGCATCCAGCGCCACGCCGTAAGATGATTCACTTTTGCGGATAATGATGTAACGGACTGACGTTCCGCTTTCCGTGGTATAACTAAAACGATGCAAATGGCCGTCATTGACCGTTTCCAGGGGAACCGTAATTTTCCGATCACCGGCCGGCAGCTCTACCGGAGGCGACAATTCAACAGTACGATGGTTCATCTCGACTGCAACGGTCAGAATCAGCATCGCTGCCACAACACAAAGAACCGTCCCGACACTCCATCTGATCGTTCTTTTTGATTCCGCTTTTTTCTTGCGCACTAGAGCCGGATTCGCTCCGCTAAAAACGGTTTTTCCGGCTGACACCATACCCAGTAATGCAACCGACAAAACCACCAGCAATAGGGCAAAAACAAACGTGTTCTGGTGTTCAAGCAAAAGCAAAAGGACATTCACCAATGCCTCGTTCTGCATCAGAGGACTCCTTAACATGAGAATGTGAAAAATCCCTGCAAACTGTCCTGCCACAAAAACAACCAACGTGAAAACGAGACTGTTTCTTGCCTGTTTTTCCGGCAATCTCGACATCACTTTTCCAATACAAAGCGCACCCACTCCCGAAAGCGCCAAAGACAAGAAATAACCGACCACTTTGTAAAGCACTTCAATCTGGAAAAAGCTGTCCAGACCGATGGCAAATTCAAACGGAAATAAAAAAAGATCCGGTAATGCCAACGCAAAACCGGCAATGGTAACAATCCCCACCAATAACCTGTTACTGGAGGAGTACATTAAAGTGACACGATCTTTAGACGATCCAACCAGTGAAACAATCAGGCCTGTTTCACCGACAACAGCGACCAGAAGACAGAAAAAATGATAATATTCACGAACAAAAAAACGCGTATTCAGTCTTAACGCAGCCACGGTCATTGCGATGAGAAAAGCGACCAGAAATCCAATATACAAATATCGCTTGTATTGTCGACTTCCTTCCTGACATAAAAATCCATACAGCGTTCCCAAAAAAACCAGCGGTGGAAACAGTGTTGATAAAACTTGAATAAGATACTGTAACATGTCTTTGTCCGCATCCATTCTTATTTTAATGTCTTTTTATACGTTGAATAAAAATCGCTTTTACAGTCAGATTCAGACATAAAAATAAAAATGGTTTAACAGGGTGGAATCCGCATTCCACCCTTTTCCTTCACGTTGAAACCGAGTTACCAGATACGGGGTACGTAATTGAAATCCCAACTGACCTCAATCGGTTTTTTCCA
>DBGFLV010000247.1:0-9315 GCA_048528425.1 Oxalobacter sp.
GGCCAAAGCGGAACGCATGGAAGCGGCTCTGTATGAAGAAGCCCTGAAAACCCTGCTGGATTGACCGGTCAGGCTTTTCTTCATAAAAAACGGACAGTCCATTCGACGATGGATCTGTCCGGTTCGAAAGCGGCCTGAAGCGTTTTATTCTTCGGGGAGCAGGATTTCCTGATCCTTGCTGAACTGGTAATCACGGAAAATGTGTTCCGCCCCTAAAATTCGGTAAGAGCCGTCCGGCAAGCGCCGTGTGGTGTCTTTAAGCCGGTAAGCGTAATGTCCGCACGTCCAGATGTTGTAATTGCGCATATGCGTGCAAAGGCAGGTCTTGTCTTTGATGCAAATGTTTTTGCCGTCCGGATGCGTTTCCAGTTCACGGTAGTACGCTTTTAAATACTCGCATTTGCCGTTTTCCAACAGGTAACCGTACGATTCGCAATTGGGTCTCAATCCTTTGGCAATGGCAGGAGATCCTTTCAGCATCCGCATCGGATAACCTGTCGGCGATATCTGGTTGACTTCGATATCGTCCTCGCTTGCTTTCAGATATTCCTGTTTGACCTCATCCGGCAACCCGCATTCTTTCGAGATGGTGAAGCGAGTGGCGACCTGAACGCCTGCTACTCCTTTTTCCAGAAAAGACACTGCGTCCGAACCGGTAAAAATGCCGCCGGCGGCAATCAACGGAATGTTCAGGTTTTCAGTTGCCAGAAATCGGGCGATTTCCGAAATGATCGTTTTCAAATCAAACTTGGCCCAGTCCATACCGAACCCGAGATGACCGCCGGCCAACGGTCCTTCAACCACGACATAATCTGGCAACCGGTTTAATTTGGCATTACGGCGTAAAAAGATTTGCAGGGCACGTAAAGAAGAAACGATAATACCCAGTTTGGCATCCCGGAAACGGGGATGATCTTCGATCAACCGGAAGGAATTGGGATGCAATCCGGCCGCCAGCGTGATCCCGTCGATACCGGCATCCAATGCCGCTTTCAACCTGACCCGTAAGGTGTCGCGGGAAGCGTTCATGGTCAGCTTTTCCATGCAGTTGGTAAAAACCAGCCCACTGCCCCGCTTTTTTTCCATTACGTTACGAACATGCAGCTTCGTCGATTCTTCAATAGCACCCAGATTGAAGTGGACGTCGTTCTTATCCTGCAGCTTGATGAAATCCTTGTATTGCCGGGTTTTGTCGCGTGTAAAATGCGTTCCGAAATAACGGTCTGCCGTGTCTAATGCCATAGCGTCGGAAATATGCCCGATACCGCCGAGACGGGCCGCTTCCAGTGCCAGTTGGGGCGTGGAAATATCGACGCCCATCCCACCGATGACGATGGGGACATACTCCTTTCCGTTGAATTTCAACCGGAAGTCATCAACACATTTCATTGTTATCCTTGGACTACTGTTAAAGTTAGGCGCCTTATTTTTGTTTCTTCTGGTAAAAGGGAGCCAAAAATAGCGTAATTGCGTCGAACTTGTTCTCGAATAGCCCTAATATCTTCAAACAGGCTTTTCTGCACGCTGTGCGAAAACGTACGTTACGCCATACCGATCGAGGCCTGACAAGCCAAACTGCACCATTATAATTTCACTTGGCGATAATGCAATAAGATAAGCCAAATACCGTTGACTGCGGGAAAAAATCGATTGTCCGATTCCCCGTTCTCATGATGTCAATGGGACATCAGGACAGGTATGGTGGAATCTGCCAGAACCGTTCTCGTCACGCCACCCAACAGGAATTCCCTGAAACGAGTGTGACCGTAACCTCCCATAACCAGTAAATCGGTTCGCTGTTTTAGCGCCAGTTCCAAAAGAGCGTGACCGATGTGCTTGCTTTTCTGCGGGGGTAACACTTCAACGTTGATACCGTGACGGGCCAGATAAAGGGCAATGTCGCTGCCGGCAAGTTCAGCATTGACGTCGGGTTCGTTTTCGACGTTATACAGGACGATCTCGACCAGATCGGCCTTTTTCAGAATCGGGATCGCGTCTGCCACGGCACGTGTCGCTTCACGGCTGGCATTCCAGCAGATCATGACACGCTTGCCGACCCTGTCTTGCCGGTAGTCGGGCGGCACGATCAGCACGGGCCGTCCGGCGTTCATCATGACGAATTCGGGAAAATCGGGTGCCACAATGGGGGACTTTTCCTGCAAATCGGTTCGACCGATCACAACCAGATCGGCAAAACGGGCCAACAAGCTGATCCCCTGACTGGCTTCACCGTCCACAATTCTGGCTTCATAAGCAGGAACGCCCACGCTTTTCGCTTCAGTTTCGAACTCTTGCGCGAAACCGGCAGCCCGATCGTGCAGAAACCGGAGATGAGAGGCCAGCGCCGGGTCTTTCTCGTCAATGTTGGCCTGTTGGAACGTCCATGTCGAAACGCCAATCATGGCTGCACCGATCAAAAAGGCCTCTTCTTCGACGGCCAGCTGCGCGGCGATACGGATGCGACGTTCTGCCGCGGTTTTCTTGTCCAGATGAACCAGTATCGTTTTGTATGACATGTTCGCCTCCCTCTTCTTTTTCAGACCGAAAGGAAGAAAAAAGCGTTCGAGAGAAAAACGGCAGCTTTTTTCTTCCCGCGCTACCGGCTCATCACACCGTCTTTTCCAGGCCGAATGCCTTGTGTAACGCCCGGACAGCCAGTTCCATGTATTTCTCGTCGATAATGACCGAAATCTTGATTTCCGACGTCGAAATCATCAGGATGTTAATACCCTCTTCAAAAAGCGTGCCGAACATTTTCGACGCCACGCCGACGTGGCTGCGCATCCCGATACCGATAGCGGACACTTTAGAAACCTTGGCGTCACCGATAATGTCAGTTGCTCCCACTTCTGCCTTGATTCGGGTGTTCAACAATTCCATAGCCCGGTTATAGTCCGGACGAGGCACGGTAAACGTAAAGTCCGTTTTACCGTTAACCGACTGATTCTGAATGATCATGTCGACTTCAATATTGGCCTTGGCAATCGCACCCAGAATCTGGAAAGCGACACCGGGACGGTCAGGTACGCCTAAAACCGTCATTTTCGCTTCGTCACGGCTAAATGCGATGCCGGAAATAACTGTTTGTTCCATGTCCGTATTTTCTTCTTCAAAAGTGATCAAAGTGCCTGAACGGGCTTCTTCTTCCAGCGGAATGTCGGGATCGGTCAAGGAAGAAAGCACCCGGGTCGGTACGTGGTAGTTACCAGCCAGTTCAACCGAACGGGTCTGCAATACCTTGGAACCGAGCGACGCCATTTCTAGCATTTCCTCGAAAGTGATTTTTTTCAACCTTGCCGCGTCCGTGACGACACGCGGATCTGTCGTGTAAACGCCGTCAACGTCCGTGTAAATCAGGCATTCGTCCGCTTTGAGGGCGGCAGCCATCGCCACTGCCGACGTGTCGGAACCGCCTCGGCCCAGCGTGGTGACGTCGCCTTTTTCATTGATTCCCTGAAAACCGGCGATGATGACGATTCGGCCATCGTCCAAACTTTGCCGGATTCTCGCTTCATCAATGGACTGAATGCGCGCTTTGGTGTGAGCAGTGTCGGTTTTGACCGGAACCTGCCAGCCGGTAAAGGAAACGGCTTTTTTGCCGAGTTGCAACAACGCCATCGACAACAGACCGACGGACACTTGCTCTCCGGTGGAAGCGACCATGTCCAGCTCACGCTGATCCGGTTCCGGCATAATTTCCTTTGCCAATCCGATCAACCGGTTCGTCTCCCCTGCCATCGCGGATGGGACGACAACGACTTGATAACCGGCATCCTGCCATTTGGCGACACGTCGGGCCACGTTCCTGATGCGGTCGACCGACCCCATCGATGTCCCGCCATATTTATGAACGACTAAAGCCATACAATTATTTTAATATTGAAAAGTGAATGAAAGTTCAGCTTTTTACTTTACCGTTTAGGTCGGAATTTAACAAGGGAAACTCCGGAAACGGCGGCCCAAAATACAACCCGGCAGCCGGTTTCCACCTGATCCGGACTGCTTTTCCGCTTTTTTTCACGTGACGGGCATCGCTCCCGACACTTCCAACAAAGATCAGCTCGTCTTTTGCGTAAAGCAAAGGGAGAAAAAGTCTTTCCCAAGGCGGGATGGCTGCTTCCTGACACAGTGTTTTCAGTTTCTTCGTAGGGCGCCCGGTGAGTTTCAAACCGACACTTCCGCGATACGGCCCGATTTTCAACGGTTGCTCTTTCAACCAGGCCGCGTCAAATCCTTCTTCACTCTCGTCAAAGAGCAACCGACCTCCCCAGGCAGCCAGTTGAACGGTTTTTTCGCCCTGCCAGTGGAAGCAAAAAAAACTGTCTGGTTCGGGCCGGTTTTCCCGGCCCTTGAAAATGCACGCCCACTGTCGATAACGTTTCACCTGGTGACCGTTGACTGGCAGACTGATTTGGGCGTCTTGTTTCGACGTCAAAATCTGCTTTACGGCTTCGTCAAACCAGGTGGAGGAAGGAATCGGGATACCGTTTTCCAACAACCAGTAGCGGAAAAGATTGGCCTTTCTGTCCGGATTCAGCATTCCGGCCTTTCGTATATCCATAACGTTGTGTGCCACGCGACAAGCTGCCAGATCTTCGCGTGCCCGTTCATCCAGTACACCTTGCGCTGAACGCAGATGACTTGCCGTTCTCGTCACTCTTTTCGAAAAGCCGGGAAAGAGTTCAGCCAAAATCGGAATCAGCCGGTGGCGAACGGCGTTTCTTGTGTAACGCACGTCACGATTGGAATCGTCTTCGACGTACCGTATACCGTTCACTCCCGCCCATGCCGAAAGCGTCTCACGCGAGAAGGACAGAAGAGGTCTTCCCAACGCAACGGTCTCATTGCCGAGCAAGTCAGACGGATACGATACGGCCGCCATACCCGACAAACCGGCAATACCTGTTCCACGCATCAACTGCATCAAAATCGTTTCGATCTGGTCGTCTTCGTGGTGGGCAGTCAACAGCAGCGACACATTTTGCCGACGACACAGGTCACCCAAAGCGGCATACCGTTTCAACCGGGCGTCGGCTTCAGTGCCCGCCCGGCTTTGCCGATCGACCTGAACATGACAGGCTTGAAACGGCACACCCAGTTTTCGGCATACCTCCTCGCCATGCCGTACCCATGCATCCGCTTGCGGGTTCAGCCCGTGGTGGACGTGAAAAGCGAAAAGCGGAATTTTTTTTTCGGACGCATAACGATGCGCCAGAGACAGCAAGACGGTTGAATCCAGCCCGCCGCTGAAAGCGATTGCCATTGCAGACGAATCCGGATAATCCGCCTTCAGCAAACCCTCTGGCTTTTCCGTTTTTTCACGAGAAAAAACGCGCATCAGAATGGCTTCCAACGCGCGTTTAAATTCGTTTTCAACGAGTGAAACAGACAAAACCGTTCCTTTACTTCGTTTGCACAGTGTCTTTGAACTGTCCGTAATTCAGCCATTTCTCCTGACGTGCCGCCAGCAGTTCCGAAACAGGAACGTCTTGCAATTGCCGATAGGAGTCCGCCAGCGCTCGTTTGAGGAGGGCGGCCATCCCTTTCATATCGCGATGAGCGCCACCTAGCGGTTCGTCAATGATTTTGTCGATCATGCCTGTGGCTTTCAGGCGCTGCGCGGTCAACCCCAGTGCCTCGGCCGCTTCATTGGCTCGCTCTGCCGTTTTCCACAAAATGGAAGCGCACCCTTCCGGTGAAATAACGGAATAGACCGAATACTGCAACATCTGCACTGTATCGGCCACGGCAATAGCCAGTGCACCGCCTGAACCGCCTTCGCCGATAATGGTGGCGATGATCGGGACTTCCAGATCGGCCATGACAAACAGGTTGCGTCCGATCGCTTCGGATTGTCCACGCTCTTCGGCGTCGATGCCCGGAAAAGCCCCTGGTGTATCGACGAAAGTGAAAATCGGCAGTTTGAATTTCTCGGCCATTTTCATCAAGCGCAATGCCTTACGATAGCCTTCTGGCCGAGGCATACCGAAATTGCGATAACTTCTTTCCCTGACGTCGCGACCTTTCTGGTGTCCGATGACCATACAGGGCATTCCGTTGAAACGGGCCGGCCCACCGACGATAGCGGGATCGTCGGCAAAAGCGCGGTCACCATGCAGTTCATGGAAATCGGTGAAGATCTCGCCGATGTAGTCCAGTGTGTACGGTCTGTTGGGATGGCGGGCGATTTGGGATACCTGCCAGGGGGTTAATTTCGAATAAATGTCCTTGATCAATTGTTGGCTCTTTTGAGCCAATTTGGCGATTTCTTCAGAAATATCGACAGCGGAATCGTCCTGAACGAAACGCAATTCCTCAATCTTGGCGTCCAGTTCGGCAATAGGCTGTTCGAAACTGAGAAAAGTTGTTTTAGCCACACGCTCTCCTTTACCCGACTGCATGGCTTTTTTGCAGCCGTGAAAATTGAATTTTCAGTATTCTACCGGAAGTGGTGTCAAACTGCGCCACAAATACCAGGTAGCGACCGTACACCACGGTTCCCAACGGACGGCCAAATTCCTGATGTCTTTTTCCGAAACGGATTGGCCGGAAAAGTAGGACAAACTGATCCCTTTTTGAAGGCCCACATCGGCCAAAGGCAGGACGTTGGGTCGCAATAGATTGAAAATCAAAAACATTTCGGCCGTCCATCGCCCTATTCCCCTAATCCGGGTCAGATCGGCGATGATTTCTTCATCCGGCATGCTGTTCCATTCGTCGATCCGGATTTTACGCTCGAGAAAATGAAACGCCAAATCCTTCAGGTACTCGATCTTTCTTTTGGACAGGCCGCATTCCACCAGCCTCTCGGGAAGGGCACACGCAATTTCTTCCGGAGAGCCTTCTGGACACACCCGGCAAAAACGCTGCCAGATGGAATCGGCTGCTTTAACCGAAATCTGCTGACCAACGATCGAACGGGCCAGGGTTTTGAAAGGCTCGCCCCGGCAGACAAGCCGTTCTTTTCCGGAAGAAGTAATCAGCTCGGCCATGATCGGGTCCCGTCTTGCCAGTTCGTCACCCGCGGTTTCCCAGACGCCTGGCTCGCTCAACGACGTTACTTTCCGATCAGCCATTTACGAACGGCGCCATTCAGTCAGACCGCCCGGTTTGTCTTCCAGCACGATGCCCTTTTCCAGCAGTTCGTTACGGATGCGGTCGGCTTCAGCAAAATTTCGTGTTTTTTTGGCTTCAAGACGCGCCTGAATTTGGCTCTTAATCCACTTCTCCTCGTCTGTATCGACGTTGCCGTCACCCTGAAGGAACTGACGGGGCTCGCGACAGAGCAAACCCAGCACTTTGGCCAACGCTTTAAGCTGTGAGGCCAGTTCGACCGAACGCGTCCGATTCACTTCATTGGCCAACTCGAATAAAACCGCTACCGCTTCCGGGGTGTTGAAATCGTCGTTCATCGCCCCGGCAAAACGGACAGCGTGTTCTTCTTCCCAGTCGACCGCCCTGTCTTTCACCTCGACCTCTTTCAGTGCCGTGTAAAGACGGGTCAGTGCAGCTTTTGCATCGTCCAGATGTGCATCTGAGTAATTCAGCGGGCTCCGGTAATGCGAACGAATGATAAAAAAGCGCAAGACTTCGGCATCGTACTTTTTCAGCACGTCACGGATCGTGAAAAAATTGCCTAAAGACTTGGACATTTTTTCATTGTCTACCCGAACGAATCCGTTATGCATCCAGTAATTGACAAATGGATGGTGGGATGCCCCTTCGGATTGCGCAATTTCATTTTCATGATGGGGAAACTGCAAATCTGCGCCGCCACCGTGAATGTCGAAATGCTCGCCTAGCAGCTTGCTCGACATGGCGGAACACTCGATATGCCAGCCCGGACGTCCCACGCCCCATCTGGAAGGCCATTTCGCCTCGTCCGGTTCGGAAGGCTTCGCCGACTTCCACAGGACGAAATCCAGCGGATCGCGCTTGCCGGTGTTGACATCGACCCGTTCTCCGGCCCGTAAATCGTCCAGCGATTTGCCGGAAAGTTTGCCGTATCCCTTGAAATCGCGAACGGAATAGTTGACGTCCCCATCTTTGGATTGGTAAGCCAGACCGTTTTTTTCCAGTTTTCCGATCAGTTCCAGCATCTCGGGGACATACTGGGTCGCTCTCGGTTCATGGTCGGGCGGAAGAATGCCCAGTGCACCGGTATCCTCATGCATGTACTGTGTAAACCGCGCCGTCAAATCGGTAATAGACTCACCGTTTTCACCGGCACGCTTGATAATCTTGTCATCGATGTCGGTAATATTGCGGACATACGTCACCTGGTATCCCAACGCTTTGAGCCAACGGTAAACCACGTCGAACGACATCATCATGCGGGCATGCCCGATGTGGCAGTAATCGTAGATCGTCATGCCGCACACGTACATCCGGACTTTTCCCGGTTCAATGGGAATAAAGACCTGTTTGCTTCTCGTCAAACTGTTATATATTTGCAGGCTGTCCATCTTCGACTTCAACATAAAGACAAATAAACAGGTATTTTACTGTCATTTCTTTGCCGCAGGTGGAAAACAGACAGGACGGCGTGACGTGAATCGGGTTAAGAATCCGTTTTTTCGGCCTTGACATTACGCCACCTGCCGTCCGGTCATCACGCCACGTCGTCTTCTTGACCTCGACGACGATTGCTTCGCTTTTTCTCCTTTTAGTCTGCCGATAAAGACGACACCCTGCCGAAAGAGTGATGAGCCTCCCGTCAAAGCCCACCGGTTTACGCTGTCATCCATGCGGGTTGCCTAACGGTCTACGTGCAAAAAGCTTTGCCCGAACCGGGCCGATCGCAGTCGGCATTTTTTCATTTCCCGGACAGCCGCTCGGGTCTGCTGTCGTTCGATCCGGCAATCGTAACAAGCGAGTTCATTTATACCCAAAACACGTCAAAAACACAGACACCTGTCTTGTCAACAACATTTTGTGTCAGGAACGCTTTAAACAGGTTTATCCTCCGAAAGCTCTTCAAGAAGGTATGCTACGATAGTAAAGACGAAAAAAGAGTGAGGCGCGTATACAGGCGTCCATTCGTGGCGATACGGTCTTGACGCCGGGGTGAAAAGTGCCTAGACGACCGGTTCATCCGGCTACTGGACGCGATCACAGAAAAGAAAGGGATGACTCAACAAGGAACCGGTATGGCAAACAAGGTACTTTTTTACACGCTGGCATTCGGTCGCGAGGAATATTATCGTCAAAGTCAACTACTGGCGGTGTCGCTGTTGCATTACCGCTTGCCGGACTCGGTGTTGCGCATCTATACGGACAGACCTGACTTCTTCGCTCCTTTCCGGGAACATCTTG
>DBGFLV010000248.1:0-7948 GCA_048528425.1 Oxalobacter sp.
GAAAAGAACGAACCGTTCGGGCAGACGTTTTCCACCCCGGACGCAGTCGGAGATCAAAACACGAAAACGTACACGGTGATGGACTTCTTTTACCCGATTTACTGGGCCTCGGTCGTGCATAATGGATTGGATCCGCAAGACATCTCCAAAGACGATACCGCCCGTAAAAACACAGCTTATTCCTCCACTCCGCAAGATAATCCTTTTTCTTCCAGCGGGACAGACACACCGGTACCGCCGCTTGTCACTTCCCAGAAACCGATTAAGAAAACACTTGATCTAGGTGGCCAGATAGCCTCCCTGTCGGATCAGGCTCAAAAAACGCCATCTTTTCCTGAATGGAATTGGGACAATCCCGACTGTTTACCCTTGGACACGCGTCCGGTTCAATGGGACCGACGCAACGAAAACCGTCGTTATATTACACCGGACGTTACCCGTAGAATCAATGCGCTTTTGACGCGGCAAAACGCTTGTTACCCTGTCGGATTAGGACATGAACAGCTTAGCCAGTGGGAAGGGGGCGCTACAGAGTATGCGAATGTTCCATATACACGTGGCCAGCTGGGGAATAACTCAGGCGTCACCGTCGGTGCCGGATTAGATCTGGGACAGCGGGCTTCCGTTGAAGAACTCCGGCAAATGGGCTTGCCCGAATCGCTGGTGATCAAACTGAAACCTTATTTGGGCCTGCAAAAAGAAGCGGCACTCGATTTTTTGAACGCTTATCCCCTTTATCTGAGTCCCGGAGAAATAGACCGGATCAATGAAGCGGTGATGTACGATATGGGGAAAAGAGCCATCCGGAAGTGGAACGCGCTGGTGGAAAGAGTACGGTCGCGTTATCCGAATGCGCCTTATCTTCACGAGCTTAATTCCGATCAACAAACCCTGCTTTTTTCCCGCTACTATCAGACGGGCAGGTTTGGCAGTCATCCGCCGTTTCTGAAAGCCGTTCTGGAAAATGACTGGCCGAGAGCCATTGCAGAATTGGAAAAATTAGCTAGCACATACCGGAAAAAGCCCGCTACCGAATGGAAGGGGAACCGACTAAGGAATGAGATACAATGGTATCTCAAACTTCATCCACAACCTTGATCTGAGTGACAACTCATGCCGGAACCGATTACCCGATTCATTACCTTTTTTTTCCTGAGTCTGTTTTTTTCCACCGGATGGGCACAGCCGGTTTACGATCGGCATCTTGCTGCCGGTAGCGATCACGGTGTTTTTGTTGATTCTGATGGCAACGTGCACGCCTGGGGTTTGATCGGTCTTCCGGACAAGGCGCGGACACGGATTCCCCAAACCGTTTTGTCTGGCGCCAAATCGGTTTTCGCCGATGCGCATCAAGTTGACGCCTTTGTCGTAAAACAGGATCAGTCCCTTTGGGGCTGGGGAGCCAGCCAATACGGGCAACTGGGTATTGTCCATGCCTACGATGGAAAAACCAGCCGTTATCTGGCCCCCCGAAAAATCATGGATCGGGCTGTTTACGCTACCGCCAGCGAAATCGCTTTTTCGCTTGATCCGGACGGCACCCTCTGGGTTTGGGGGGCCGGTTTTCCGGAACGGGGAGACGGCATTACTGAAACGACGACCCGGCCGAAAAAACTGCTGAAGGACGTCGCTCAGGTCAGTTCTTCTTCCACCCACACACTGGCCTTGAAAAAAGACGGTACCCTTTGGGCCTGGGGCAGTAATCGGTGTGGTGCGCTGGGTACTGGTGACACCGAGTTTCGTGACAAACCTGTCCAAATCGATCTTTCACCACTCGGCAATCGAAAAGTGTCCCGGATTGCCACACGCATGACCGAGTCCTTCATCGTAGCCGACGACGGTACCGTGTGGAACTGGGGCGAACCCAACAACATGAAGCCTTATTGCATGGACGAACCCCGCTGGGTACCGGTC
The DNA here is from genome assembly GCA_048528425.1 of Oxalobacter sp. Classification (GTDB taxonomy): domain Bacteria; phylum Pseudomonadota; class Gammaproteobacteria; order Burkholderiales; family Burkholderiaceae_D; genus Oxalobacter. The sequence goes on from DBGFLV010000248.1 coordinate 1,915, forward strand.
AGACTCGAGACGATCGATCAAGTGGCCGACATAGCCGTGGGCTATCTGCACGAACTCTATCTGAAGAAAGACGGTTCCGTGTGGGTGACCGGTTATTTGCAAGGGGCGGGTTCGCTGACGGGGGGATGGGAAGCGCCGCGCAAGATGATGGACGCCGCCGCCGAAATTGCCGCTGGAGAGCATCACTCGCTGGTGTTGAAAAAGGACGGTACGGTCTGGGCGTGGGGCAAAAACACGTTCGGTCAACTGGGCGACGGGACGACCGAGACGCGTTTACACCCGGTTCAGGTACGTTTCGACTTGAAGCCGGAAGAGTTGCCGCCGGAACCGGTGAAGAAAGGGGCTCCGGGCACGTGCGCTCCGCTGCCCACGCGGTGAAAAACCGAGCAAAAAAGCGGTGTTGTCTCCGGGTTTGCGAGGAGAGGCCGCCTGTCGGTACAATCAGGAAAACGGCCCCCACTTTTCAGCAGAGGAAATCGACCGGATCAACCGGGGCACGGTGGTGTGGCACATCAAAGAAGCAATCAAATACTGGGACTGGAGGGTACTGAAAAACAGGACGCTTTATCCCAACGCGCCTTTCCTTCATCAAACGCCGGAGGCAGTGCAGCCTCGGATCGTCTCGCATTACCGCAACGAAGGCCTGGCCAGCTGCACGGAATTGGAAGAAGGCTTTTCGCACGATCAGGATGCTGACTTTCATGCGTGGAAAAACAACGCCTGCATCGAGTGAGGCAGGAGAACGACTGGAAAGCGCATGAAACCTGTTTCAGTTCGGTTTGGCCACTCTCCGGGAGATTCATGGCCTGAACCGGAAACGCCGGTTTCCGGTTCAGGGTACGAGGTGAACCGGTCAGAGGGAGCGCTTAACCGGGTTCGTGGAGCATCGTCCCCTTTACGAGGCCCGCAGGGGAGGCGACGGGGGGCCGGAAGCGTACCATTTGGCCGTTATGGTTAGGTCGCTGTAGACGGGAGCACTAAAGTCAAATGACGTGTCGCCCACGTACCATCCAAGAAAAACGTATCCGGTTTTGGTCGGAGGCAGGGGTACTGTAGCGTGTTCACCCCAGTTTACTGTCTGTAACAACACGCCGGTACCGTTGTCCTTGTCAAACGATACGGTAAACGTCCGGACAATCCAACGTGCTGTCAGCGTCATGTTTTCCATGACGGGCGTGGCAAAATCGAAAAGAGCGTTATCACGGTACCAGCCTGAAAAAAGGTAACCTTCTTTTTCGGGAGGAGCGGGCAACGCAGCCGATTGTCCCCGCCTGATGGATTGGGCGGCCACAAAGGTTCCGCCGTCACTGTCGAAGGTGACGGTCAGGGAAGGGCTTGCAGCCTGTTGAATACGGTGAAGCAACAGATTTCTGAAGAGGCTCATCGGGTGACTCTTTCATGTTGAACAGGTCGGGCAGCCGGCCTGAAGTGTTTTTTATGATTTTGTCCAATTCCCGTTTTCTGCTTTGGGCAAACAGTCGTGCAGCGGTAGGGTGACCCGTACCGTCTGCAAGGTCCGGTTTGATGCAGTGCGGCCGGACGCGACGGACAGGGCGACAGCGTGACCGCCAGGTCGCCGGCAATTGAAACGTGGAATTCCTTTTCGGGGAAGGAAGCGGAACGGCGCCGGTTCCGCCCTGAACGCACTCCGGTCAATACCACCCGACGGGCGGAATGACAACGCCATCCAGTTCCTCTGAAGTTCGGGCCGCGTCGATGGCTTTTCGCAAGGCCCATTTTTCCGCGTAACGCAAGCGCGTATGGCAAGCGACGTCGGCCAGGAGCGTTTCCAGACCGGCTCCCGTGACCTGATGGTAGTCGTTGTCATAGTCACAGAATGAAACGGTTTCGTCCGCTTTGACCACGGTCAGCAGTTGCCGGATGTTCCGGTCGGCTTTTTCGTTGGCGTCGATTTCAAAGTCGAGGGAAGAGCGGCAATGCGCTTTTGCCATAAGACGTTCGAAAGCGTCGTTCAAGGCGGCTTTTTTGGCGGCTTTCTGTTCGGAAAGCGGGGGTTCGGGTTTGACCGGGAGTTCGTCTTTAAAGTACAGCTTGCCGTCGTAGCCGCGCAAAACAGGGTGATCGGCCGGGAGTGAACCCGGGAAAGCCCAGTCGGCCGAGGCAGTGATGTGGCCGTTTTCGTCTTGAGTGATGTAGGTCGTCATTTTTTTTCCATAAAAAAAGCCTCCCGTCAGGGAGGCTGTCATTCATTAAACTCGGGGAAGTCAGGACGCAACAATCCCCTCACTGAAAAGTGTAAAGGAAAAGGCTTCTTCGGTCAGTAACTTTGAAAAAACGTTAACTATTAATCACTTGGATAAGCAGGTTTGTCAAAAATCCTGTTTTTGCCAGGTAAAAACAGAACAGAAGAAGGGAAAGGCGAAGGCTGTGCGGATGGCAACGTCATTTTTCAAACGGTACCGGCATGCACTTTCCCTGCTTGCCTTCATCGAAGCGGGCGATGCAGATGCACCGGTCGCGTTTACGGAAGTGGTGTGGTGAAGCGAGACGTGCAGTTCCGGGCCGCTGCGACGGAAGCGACGTTTTTTACCGGGCCGTCCGGCAGCACGGCCAGTCACCTGGTTCGTCCCCGAAACCGGTCTGTTCTGCCGGAACGACGTCTTTGCGGCCGAACGCATGGTATCTCGCACAAGGCAAGGGCAAACTCGGGCAGACGACATTGCCGTATCGCTTTCCGAAAAACGGGATGTGGCAAACAGCAGAGACAGGTTACGGCGCGGTGGAAGCGGTCTCTTCTTGATCTAAGTCATGTTTTTCTGTGCTGGCGCAAAGGCGTTTTTTCAGGGGCTGCTTATACTGCATCGTCCGGGAAAAAAGCCTCGTAGTGGAAAAGGCGGCGAAGAACCGGTTTGCCGGAAGATGTGGTAAAAATGATCTTGACAATAGACCGTCGAATGCGCATTCTGTAATGTGATTCACAGGACACTTACCGGCAACGCCATGCCTGTCCGGAACCGCTTCCGGTGATCCGGATACGGCCGGTTTTCAACGGATTTTTCCGGAGAGACGGACTGTCTCTGGCGTGGACGGGCAGTGAACGGGGTGAATGGCGTAGCTATCCAGGGACGGTTTCTTTTCGGGTCGCCGGATTCGGGAGAATGTCGTCATGCAAAGGGAAAAAATGGAAGGAAGGATGGGCCGGATTCGTCAGGGAACGCTGGCTGTGATCGGGTGCCTGTTTCTGGCCAACAGCAGCTGGGCCGGCGATTACTCGGACGGCATGCAGTTCTATCGGGAAAAGGACTACGACAAGGCCTTGTCGTCTTTCAAAAAGGCGGCTGACAAGGGGGTCTCTGCGGCCCAGTCGGCACTGGGCGCCATGTACTACAATGGAGAAGGCACTCCGGAAAACGAGGCCACCGCAGCCGAATGGTACCGGAAAGCGGCGGAAAAGGGCCGAATGGATGCCCAGTTTGCGCTGGGCGAACTGTACGAGGCGGGCGAAGGCGTCAAAAAGGACGACAAAAAGGCGGCTTACTGGTACAAAAAAGCGGCCGAGCAAGGCCATCTCATGGCGCAGACTCATCTGGGCGTTCTTTACATGGAAGGCCGTGGCGTTAAACGGGACGATGCCAAAGCAGCGGCGTTGCTGTCTCAAGCGGCACGGCACGGCGTGGCGCTGGCGCAGACTAACCTCGGTATTCTGTATGCCGGTGGTCGCGGGGTGGAACCGAGCGCGAAAAAGGCGATGGAGTGGTATCGCAGGGCCGCTGTACAGGGCAGTGCCGAAGCGCAATTTTCATTGGGTAACATGTATGAAGACGGCGCGGGCGTGGAAAAGAATCTGGTGACGGCTGCCGCCTGGTATAAAAAAGCGGCTGAACAGGGCAGTGCCGAAGCGCAAAACAATCTGGGACGTCTTTACATGGAAGGCGGCGATTTCGAGGGCCGCGAGGATGAAGCGTTCGTCTGGTTCCAGCGGGCCGCCGATCAGGGATATGCCGAGGCACAGACGAATCTGGGCGTTCTGTACTCGTACGGACTGGGCGTCGATCGCGATGTGGACAAGGCGTTTTACTGGTATGAAAAAGCCGCGGAAAAAGGGCAGCCTGAAGGCGCTTTTTTCCTGGCGGAAGCCTACTACCGGGGAGAAGGAGCCCCGCAAAACGACAAGCTGGCCGTTCACTGGTATCAGGTGGCCGCCAAGGGCGGCGTTCCCGAAAGCCAGGATCGGCTGGGACTCATGTATACCAACGGCGTCGGCGTCAAACAGGATTACAGGCAGGCTGTGTCCTGGTTCAGAAAAGCGGCGCGGCAGGGCTATGCCGAATCGCAAAACAATCTGGGTGTGTTGTATGCCCGCGGTCTCGGCGTCGAGCAGGATTATGCCAAGGCGATCGCCTGGTACCGTAAGGCGATTGCCCAGAACTTGCCGCAGGCCCAATTTAATCTCGGTACCATGTATTTGCAGGGACACGGGGTAAAACAGGATACCGGGCTGGCGAAAAAATGGTTTGCCAAAGCTGCGGCCCAGGGGTTGCCGGAAGCGGAAAAAAGTCTGGAGCGGTTACCGAAAAACGGCGAGTCGATCGACACGGATCTGAGTACGTGACGTAATCGGTTGTTCGATGAAGGCATGACGTTTTATCGCCATGCCTTTTTTAATACCGGAACAGGGGTTCGCTCTTTAACTGGCCACGAGAGCACGACCGGGCGGTTTTCTGTCGACGAACGTCTGACAAGACGACACCGGATCGGGTAAAGGTGACGACCGGGAAAGTACGCTGCATGGAAGAACCCGTTTTCCCCAGCAGGCCTCGTTGAACGACAGGTGGCCGGAAGCAGCGGTTGCAGCAGAAAAAAGGGGAAGTGCCGATCGGGTGAAAAAACGCTGAAGCCGGGTTTGAACCGGGACGGGAAAGGCGTGATCCATGAAGACCGGATGCGACAGGATGAAAAAGAAAAGAGTGTGCCATTCACACCGGTACAGGGCGATTCCTGCCGACAGGCGAGTGCCCTCGTGAAAAAAGTGCTCTTTCTCTGGAAGCGGTCGGTTAAGGCCCCGCACTTTTTTTGACGAAAGAAGACGTTACTTCACTTTTGCCGATAGTGGAAACGGCCTGGATAGCTTTGCCCACTGCGTGGATCGTTCGCAATGAGCGCGGAAAGCGGCTGGCGTTTATGGGATTGGCAGGAGAACATGTGGAAATGCTGTTCGTCGATCCGGACAGACGCGGGCAGGGATTGGGGAAGAAACGGGTTTTGCTGGCGATTCATGCCGGCGGTGTACGGTACGTCAATGTAAACGAACAGAATCCCGCTGCCCTTGGATTTTATCGGCATATGGGGTTTGTCATGACAGGCCGATCGGTCATCGACGGGCAAGACAGACCGTTTCCCCTGCTGCATTTGTGCTGGAAACCGGAGGAGGCTGGCGTCAGTCAAACGACAGCAGCGACGGCCGAAGCTGGAAAAGGAAAGGCCGTCAGGCCGTAATCCGCTTTTCTTCAGAGAAAACGGATGCATCGAAAATCCGGTAGAGCAGGCCGACTTTTCCGGTTTAATCAACCGCATCACTGAAAAAAGCCGGTTTTCCTGACGCCCCGGCCAGGGCAACGGCTCGTTATTTGAAACGGCACCACCGTGGTGCCCGGATGAACTGTGAGTCTGGCTTGCTGAAGGAGTTTCCGGTTGTGGAATCCTCCCGGGAAGGGAGACACTGTTCTTTTCCGGGCCCGTCACCGGGTGTTTTCAGCGAAAAATGCCGTGCCTTTCAGACGAGAAAATTTTTCTGACGCATCCGTCATCGCGCCGCTCGTTGGCGGTTTCCATCCTGTCATCTTCAGTCGGCTCCCAACACCTTGCGCGCCCACCAGAAGAATCGCACCGTCCAGGAAGGGTCTTTCTGTTCCAGCCGTTTTTCCGCCGGTTTGAAGCCCTCGTCCGCTGACCGACGATAGTACGCCATGGCCTTGTCCATGTCCGGCTTTCCGCCGAAACCGTACTCCTGCATCGTCCCCAGCCAGTACCAGGCGTCAGCCCGGCCGTTTTCTCCGGCCAGATTGAAGTAATA
>DBGFLV010000249.1:0-1969 GCA_048528425.1 Oxalobacter sp.
GGCTACGAAATGCGCAGCCGCCCTGCGCCAGACGAAGCTGAACCAGTTGGTAGTCGCAGGTGGTGTCGGTGCCAACCGCCAATTGCGAGAAGCCTTGTCCGGTATGGCGGCGAAAAAGCGTTTCAACGTGTTTTATCCCGAGCTGGCATTTTGCACGGATAACGGCGCCATGATCGCCTTTGCCGGTGCAATGCGCCTGATGCAGAATCCGGACGCGGCACGTGCTGACTACGGTTTTACGGTCCGGCCGCGATGGCCGCTGGAAGAGCTGGCTCCCGTATGAAAGGGGCGGGGCGGCCGTCAATTTGTTCCGGCCCGGCACTGTTCCGACAGACGCGCGCCGTGTCGGGCAATCATCAGTTCTTCATAAGTGGGCAGAATCCAGATGGAAACAGGGCTGGTGTCGGTACTGATTTTCAGTTCGCCCAACCGGTTGGCACGCTCGTCAAGTTCGAGCCCCAGCCAACCGAGCTGTTCGCAGACGGCCGAACGGATTTCCGGTGAACGTTCACCGATACCGGCGGTGAAAACAAAAGCGTCGAGTCCACCGCAGGCGGCAGCCAGTGAACCCGTTTCGCGCACGACCCGGTAAACGAACAGATCTATCGCGGTTTTGGCTGCAGGGGCGTTGCTGGCCATCAAGTCGCGGATGTCGTTACTAATGCCGGAAACGCCCAGAAGTCCCGATTGTTGGTAAAGCAGCGTTTCCAGTTCTTTGGCCGTCATGGCTTCGTATTGCAAGAGGTACAGGATCACACCGGGATCCAGTTGTCCGCATCGTGTTCCCATGAGCAGGCCGTCCAGCGCGGAAAAACCCATCGTGCTGGCGACACTTTTGCCGCCGATCATGGCACACATGCTGGCGCCGCTTCCCAGGTGGGCAATAATGGTACGACCCAGAGCGGCACGCCGGTCGATGTGCTTTAATTCCATACTGACGTATTCGAAAGACAGGCCATGAAAACCGTAATGCAGCAATCCCTTGTCCGTCAGCGATTGCGGAAGGCCATATAGTCGGGAAATGTATGGGTTGGTTTTATGAAATGACGTGTCGAAACAGACGATCTGGCACAGACCCGGATAACGATCGGCCAGCGTGTCGATGACTTTCAGAATGCGCGGCTGGTGAAGGGGCGCTAGCGGAATAAGCCGGCGGAGGTTGTCCAGCACGTCCGGTGTCACGATGATGGGTTCGTCATAGAGCGTGCCGCCGTGCAGCATGCGATGCCCTACCGCACTCAAGTGGTGAGGCGCGAGAAAGCGTTCGATCCATTCGATCAGAAAGTGAAGCAGCGTTTCCAGCGATGCGTTTTCCTGCCACCGGTGTTCGTCAATCTTTATCTTGTCATCGTCGTAAGCGATGAAATAAGGCTTGTCGCTACCGATTCCTTCTATGCCGCCATCGGTACGCCGTTCCAGCCGTTTGTCCTCCGTTTCGGCGAAAAGCGAGTATTTCAGGCTGGACGAGCCTGCATTGATGACGGCAAAAAAACGCCGACTGGCCTGATTGTTCGGTGCATTCATCGGTTTGTCGCTCTCCGGTTCGGTTTTCAGACTGAAAGTGATCACACTTGCCGTGTACCCGGAATGATAACGGTTTATTTCGGTACCTGGCGCAAGTTCCCGGCCGGTTCGGGAAATATCGCTACTTTAGGGAAAATACTCACTTTAGGAGGAAAATGACAACTGATTTTGTCAGGGAACAGAGTTCCCGTCGATTGCCCGGATGAAAACCGGCCATGCGTAAAAACTGAACAGTTGAGACATTGTGGAGTTCCTTTCTTCGTGAGAAGAGGGGTTTCCTCCCTGTTTCCGAAATGCGATACAATAAAACATTGATTTTCATTCATCTTTATTGTCATCTTTGCCGCGTGTGCAAGGTGCTTTGTCAAAAAACATGAATTTATCCGAACCAACCCGAGACGGCGTAGTCGCGTTCGACACACCGGTCTCACCCCTTGAAACACCC